>JBHLQS010000172.1:0-6099 GCA_048883405.1 Candidatus Thorarchaeota archaeon | reverse complement strand
ATACAGAAGGTCATCTGTGATAACTGGCCTGGCAAGATTGGCACTCGGAATGCCGAAGGTGCCAAAGAGGCGTACGATACCTGCACTGACAAATGAAGCCTTATGCATACATCCTTTCATACCCGCCTCTTGACGGGCCTGGCTGTTGTCTTCTGATGCCATCTACCTGCTGGGCAACCTCTTCCATCTTCTTACGTATCTGCTCAGCACTATCCTCTAGTTCCGAAACTTCCACTCCCACGTCGTAGAGTCTATTGAGTGCTTTCAGAACTTGGACCGCACCCTCTGGATCTGGCATCATAGGTATTGCGGGAGTCAATAATGCAAAGCCCACCAAATCACGGCATAGTGTTTCTGAAAGGATGGAGCCAGCTATTCCGGTTATGATGCCTTTCTGGAGTATCTCCATCTCTTCATCTTCCTCAAGCTCGGCAATCTTCTCCTCTTCAGCAGCAAAGAGCACCTTTCTATTAGTTGGAATACCCTGCACTGGAATGCCGTCTAAGATCACAGTTTCTTTGACTCCCATCGTTGTTGCCCAGTCCAAGAGGGCTGAGCTCACCACATACATTCCCTCCTCGGCCACAGGAAGTTCCGCAGTGACAACAATGAGATTCTTCTTCTCACTTGCATAAATCCGAAAAGGATGCCTTAGTCTGCCATCGAGAAAGACTGCGGCTGATGGCATGTATTTGGACCTGACATGGGCAACCTCTACCATTTTGAACTGCTCAATCATCGTGTTAGCCGCAATTGTCCCAATGACTCCTGCGGATGGAAAGCAGCAGACCAGAAGAGGGGATTTCATTGAAAGCTTGAGCTCGGTCTGTACAACCTGAGCGTCTGGAGACCCTAGTATCTTGGCTTCGCACTCTTCACCCATAGCTGAGAACACCGAGCCTTGGGGGAGGTTGGTCCAATATTAAGCTTGACATGAGCCCTCAAGAAGTAGAGCTAGAATTTTCGCGACGCCAATATGCCTTTATCATTCCCTGCTAATTGTTACATGCTGGTCTGATCTTCAGATGTGTTGTCGATGAGATTCCGCACTGACAAAATCATGCCTCCTCCAATCTTGAAGCTGATTGAGGCAGCTCAGAGATATGTTGCATCACCAGACTTCCTGAATCTAGGTCAGGGGCTTCCTGGACATATTCCTCCCACTGAAACCCTGAAGTCCTTTGGCGAAACCCTGTTCCATCCATCAATCCACAGATATACTCCTGATCAAGGCCATCTTGAGCTTAGGGAGGAGTTGGCGATATACCTTCGCCAGAATTGGAGTGTCCAAGCTGATCCGGAAAAGGAACTGTCCATTACTGCTGGAGCAAATGCAGCTTTTACTGGAACGATATTCACTATACTGACATCTGGCAACAAGGTGATAATGCCCTCTCCGTATTACTTCAACTCCGTTATGGCTGTCCGCCTTGCTGGAGGCGAGATAACTGAAGTCCCTGTAAGCACTGACTATCAATTGAATTACGAGGCAATTGAATCTGCTGTGGACAAAGAAACATGTGCGATCTTTATTGCATCACCAAACAATCCAACGGGTGCCGTATACTCCCAAGAAGATATCGATGCTCTAGTTGATCTTTGCGTTGACAAGAATCTCTTTCTCATATCGGATGAAACATACGGACGACTTGTTTTTGACGGTGCCACTCATTATAGTCCCTGGTCCCGTTCTGACGCACGTGATCACATGATCTCTTTGGGTAGCTTCAGTAAGGATTTTGGAATGAGCGGGTGGCGAGTTGGATATGTTATAGGTTCTGACCAATTCATGCAGGAGTTTCTCAAGGTCCAGGACACAGTCACTATCTGCGCTCCAACTCCCGGGCAAATGCTTGCTCTCGAAATACTGAAACATGGACTAGACGATATTCAGGAGGAAATTGATAAACTGAGTCTTTTGAGAGACCTTGCGTACCTCAGAATGGACGAGATACAGGCGCTCGACACAACAAGGACTGCAGGGACTTTCTACCTGTTTCCACGAGTAATTGGCTGTATAGACTCTCGAAAGCTAGTGCTCGACATACTTCGAGATTCAAAGGTTCTTGTGCTGCCCGGACGAGTTTTCGGAGAAGCTGGTGAATCCCATCTTCGCATATCAATTGGGCCTCTTACTCCCGAAGCAGTGGATGAAGCCTTTGATAGACTGACAGCATACTTTAGGAACCACTAGAATGAATGATACTTTGACCATTCCCAGTTAGTGATGGCATAGTTGACATACTCTCTCCACTCATCGCGCTTCACACGGATGAAGGCTTCAATCAACTCGGATCCAATGGCATCTCGAATGACTTCATCTCTCTCAAGATAATTCAGAGCCTCTCTGAGAGAAGACGGGAGCATTTTGATTCCAAATGACGCCCTCTCTGAATCAGAGAGACGAAAGATGTCTTCACTCCTGGGATCGGGCGGCTTCATCTCTTGATTCACACCATCCATTCCAGCAGCCACAATAGCTGAGAATAGAAGATACGGATTAGCCGTGGCGTCCGGAGACCGCAGCTCCGCTGCTGCTTTATCCTTTGTCTTGAAGAGAGGTACTCGAACAAGAACTGTTCTGTTTCTATAGCCCCATGTGATGTATACAGGAGCCTCATGATGCGGAACAAGTCGCTTGTAGGAGTTAATTGTTGGATTTGCTATTGCTGTGAGAGCTGGAGCATGTTCAAGAAGCCCAGCAATGAAGCTCTTCCCTGTGTCTGACAAGAGGCCATTGGTTTCCTTGCCGAACAGATTGTCGTCACCCTCCCATAGCTGAATATGACAATGAAGCCCATTGCCTGCAGCTCCTTCGAATGGTTTTGGCATGAAAGTAACATCGATGTCTCGACTGGCTGCGACAGTTCGGGCGAGATTCTTGAAAGTCAAAATAAAATCCGCCATCTGCTGAATATCTTCATGCGAAATCTCAATCTCTTGTTGCGCTTCTCCCACTTCATGATGAATCACTCGAGGTTTCATACCCATGCCTCGAATTGCGGAGGCAATCTCAATGAGAATATCAGCACCTGGATTCTGTGGATATGTATCAGCATATCCGCCAGAATCGAATAGATCTCCGTCTCGTGTGATGAAGTGGAATTCGGGTTCAATCTTGACCCTCAGAGAGAGATTTCCAGGTAACAATTTATCGCAGACTGTGTGAAGAGTTCCTCTGCTGTCTAGTGGATAAAGCGACTCTCTGCCTTCTGTGCCGCTTTTCTCGGTTACAGAACACATCACTGCTGCAGTTCTTTGAAGTGAATATGGGAGTTCAATCAAAGAGTCTGGATCGGGTACCAGGCGGAGATCTGAAGCCTCAACCATTGAAAGTCCAGCAACTGAGCTTCCATCCAGACTCATTCCCTCCAATAGACTAGGATCCTTTCGTAGTTCATCAAGAGTGTCCGCCGGATTACAGGGTACAACCATAGCCTTCATTCGGCCCAATATGTCCACAAATCGAAGCTCAACATATTCTATCTGTTCAGACATCCGAATCACCACCAGTCGACGAGATTCGGCTCATAATGCCCTGTATTTAAGATGTTCCAGCTGGAGTTTTCAGCCCCAGAGTTCCTTATACCATACCTCAGTTTCTTTACCGAGCTCTAGTCGTATTGAACCACTGGCGACGCTTACTTCCTCGCCCTCTGAAATCTCAAAATTCAATGCGGCTATGCGAATGGCCTTCTTCTCTAGGTGAACATTGTTAATGTTGCGTGCGTGAAGTCGAGCCTTCTTCTTCCCGCCATCCATGACCAAGAGAAGGTCCTCGTAGGAAACATCACATTTCATCTTGAAGCCCTTGTCACGAAAGCTGCCCATGTGTATCACCAGATTGTTGAATTCAGCCTTGATATTCTCTGCTTTCATTGGTCATTCACATCTGCATCGCAGTCTTTGTCTCTTATGAATCTCTTCCTCAATGCCGGAAGATAGAAACCTGTTTGCTTCCATCAACGTATTGTGACAATGTCAAGAAAGGGGCTCTATATCGGCACAAGTGGTTGGTCATATGAGAGTGATTGGAAGGATGTGTTCTACTATTCTGGAAAATCGCTCCTCCAGCAGTATCTTGCAATCTTTGATACCGCAGAGATTAACTCAACCTTCTATGCCCTCCCTCAACCAAATTTCGTGAAGCATTTGGCCTCCCTCAAGGAGAACAAATTCTTCACAGCCAAGCTCCCCAAGAAGGTGACCCATGACAGTCGGCTGAACCTATTAGGCGAAGGCGGTGAAGCGCTGAGATCGTTCTTTTCCTTGATGCGTCCCATACAGAAAAAGATTGCAGCTCTGCTCATTCAGCTTCCTCCTTGGGATGTATCTAAAATGGCTGACCTTGAAGCTTTCCTTTCGGGGCTCGACACATCCTTTCGATATGCCATTGAGTTCAGGGACGAGAGTTGGGTTTCTCAGAAGACATCAAGGTTGCTTGAGGACTATGGAGTCGCCTATGTGATTGTTGATGAGCCCAAACTGCCAATTGACTTGCGTGTCACAACTGATTTTGCCTATGTGCGATGGCATGGCCATGGAGTGAGCCCGTGGTACAACTACCTATACTCTGAGGAGGAGCTAGAAGCCTGGAAGCCCCGTCTGGATGATATCATGAGTCGCACGGAGTCTGTCCTTGGATACTGGAACAATCATTTCAGTGGAAACGCACCCTTCAATGCCCTACAGATGCTCCGGCTGATGGGGAAAATCAATCCTAGGCAACAGCAGAAGCTGGATCTGATGACTAGGCAGATGTCATTCACGCAGACGACGATAGATGACTTCTAAGCCCCGAAAGATGGCTTTCTGGACTGAGCCATGGGTTGAGCAAAAGCATTTGTGTGAAAAGATAGAAGACAGCACTGAATAGATTTGAACTGCATATCTGAACGTAGTAAAGCCACAACTCATCAAGGTTACTTGGGAAAGGGCTCTGTGAGCAGAGCACCCTGGTGGGCATTTCTTTGGGGTGGGATTCTAGTTGTGATGACAGGTTTGCTTGCTATGACTATAGTGTATGTGCTCCTGGAAATGATTCCTCAGGGAATGGACTTCCAAATGCTCCTGCTGTTCATTATACTACCTCTGAGTGTAGTTATTCCATTAACAATGGTGGCGATGGCTGTAGTGTTGACGAGAAAGCGGCAGTAAAAACCGCATGGCAATATATACACCGACTCTTCAATCCTCGCAAACCTTTGCTCTGCTACCCAGAATGGAGGCCGACTCGCTGCTATCTCGAAGGCTTGATCAGCGAGGTTTGGACACTTGGTGTTGCCTTAGCCCCGTCTAGATAGACTCTTCAAATACTGTCTCATGGAAATCAATGAAGTTATCTTCGAACCTGAGCATCACTCCATATGGAAAGCGGAGAAATCTACTGCAGCTGGTGCAAAAAACCAAAACATCAATGGAATAGCAGATTTCTCTGGCGAAGTGCTAGGGGGCGGAGATACTGCTCAGCTAGGTGTTATGCTGCTGCTGAGCCTCAGGTTCCTATCCTCTTTGCAGTCTGTTCTGTCCCGCTTCTTTGGCTACCAATGTCGATTCTTGCAGCAATGTTATTATCCGAGATGTCCACCGCCAACCTTCTTGCGTTACTATCGATCAGTGTGATAATGACTATTTACACAAGTTACTTCATCTACATGATTGCCATCGGGAGGGCGGAACGAAGAGCGAGAGAGCTAGGACCTCCATCAACCCAGTAGCAATTCGTCTGGTAGTCATCATAATCGCGTTTCGTATCTGTTGACCGATCAATCGATTGACAAATTGTCTTCTCCAGAACTGTAGAAAAAGGAAACTCCAGTTTAAGGCTCCTCTCTGAGTCCTATGGGACCACTAATCCACACACTGAAAGACCCTAGTGAAATTTCCTATATCTATCAATTTATATTATAATTATCTAATTAATACATAGAAGGCGATATTTGACGCAAATTCTCAATCCTATCTTCGAGGCGTTTGCCGGTCTCTTTGAACTCGGCGTGGCTTTCGCAGTCATATACTTCACGTGGCAGTTTCTCTCGAGAGACGAGACCCATCCCTAGGCGTGATGGGAATTAGTCCCTCCCCCTTTTGCTTTTTTTT
>JBHLQS010000171.1:0-6106 GCA_048883405.1 Candidatus Thorarchaeota archaeon | reverse complement strand
ACTAAAAAGCAACTCCTTATTTGATAATTGTACGTAATACAGTGGGACATACTGCTGAGTCCCGAATCACATAAAGAGTACGGATTTGGATGAACGTCAAGAAGAAAGATGGTTCGACCGAGGTTTTCATGCCTGAAAAGGTGGTCGTTAGCGCCGTGAGGAGTGGCGCTCCTTATGATACCGCCAAGGAGATTGCCAGTTCGCTTTCAAAGCGGTCTGAGAGCATCCTAGAGAGCAGAGAGATACGCGAGCATGTTCTCTCAGAGCTTCGCTCTAGAGACGCTGCGGCAGCTGCTGACGCATGGGAGTCCTACGATCGAGAAAAGAAGAGCAAGTGAGAATAAAGACAAACAGTCTGTGGTCGGGTTCCAGAGGGGCACCTCATCCACCCTGTTCCCAGGAGTCACAGATTTCAAAACAGATGATGTCTTATCATGAATCGAGAGAGTGGGCAATTGCTCTATCTTCTATCGGTACTTCGCATTGAGTCGAGAAAGCGTGATACTGGAGTACCTCAAAAGAAGCCTACTCAGGAAAGACAATGTATCTCAGAAAGATGTACGTCCCTACAACAATCGCGACTATGCCCAGTCCGACTATTGTCCATCTCCTAGAGGAACCAAGACCTCTTGACCTTAGCATCATCAGCAAAAGTACTAACACCATTCCTACTAATGGTAAAAGCAACCATATCATTGCATCAATATTCTGCATTCTGATACACCATGCTATTGCTAGGTGCTACTTGATGCCTATAATGAATGAGTTCAGAGCCAAAAAATGCAGCAATCGAAAGATAACAATCCAATCTTAGCTTTGAGTTGGTATTCTCTTCTTTGTATTTCGTGTGAGGTACAATGAATGGAAATGGCGGGCTGTTTCCTTCAACCCTATTCCAGCAATGACAGGCACCCCCGGCAGAAGGTATGGGGCTTTCTATCGGTATCACTGAGAGAATTTGAGAACTGCATCACACAATGGTTTGTGCAGTGACGAAGCCCCAGTACGTGCCCGAGCTCATGAAAGACCTCCTTCACCATACGTTGGAAGAATAGGGAATCATCATCAGGAAGACCGTAGAAGGACTGACGAAGTCTTGGCAATGCCACAACTGCATTGCCGCCAAACTGAGCAGTTCCAAAGATGAAGTTTAGGTCGGGGACAAACAGGTCAAGGTCGACTAGACCGAGTGCATGAGTGGAATGATCGGTGTGGCTCCCAAGCATTTCCAAGAAGGGTTTGGCCTCGTACTGCCTGCGACTTGCGACGAAGGCTCTTTCAGGTATAGGAAGCTCCCCCGATTGGAATGTAGCATCTACGAAATAGCTTTTGAACCGCTCTCGATGTACATCAAGGAGCTTAGTGACTAGACCTCGCGACGTTCCCGAAAAGAAGAAGATGCGCAATGCGCCGGTCTTCATTGTTCCATGACCACCCTTCTGTTCATCTCAGTGTTTCCGCCTAAAAATCACCAAAAGGACGATTGCCAATGCAACTAATGCAATACCTGATGATACCAAGACGTTCTTTAGAAAATCGAATGGATTCAACATCAGTGTGACAATGACTTCTGATGAAGCATGGTTCCCAAATAGGTCATAGACAACCAACTGCACTTCCCATATGCCTGGAGCCTGTGCAAACGGATAGACAATGGAGTCCCCGTTCCATGGGCCATGAGATTTGAGTGTGCCATTGATGTAGATGCTATAATTCCATGGTGTCAGGTCAGAAGCGTCCCATTCAATTTCATACGGAGTCTGGTTTGTCCATATATCCATATCACCAATTGGTGTGATGACTGGCATATCATCATCTGATCCTTGCTCATTATAGTTCAGAGAAACGATAGCATCTAGCTGGACTGTTTCAGAGCCAAACATCTCTATTCGCACATATCGGACAACATTATACGCAATTGATGACAAATCGAAACCCTCTGTACCTGCAGCAACTCCGAGATCAATGAAAGGCTGCTCCAAATTCGGTGAAACTGATACGGAGTAATTGCCGCCACGGGATATGACCTCAAAATCAATTCCTGCTTCATCGAGTATCTCTTCATTCTCACCCATATCTAGCATCATATGCCCAGGACCATAGTCCTCGAATATGCTCGCGAATGAGTAGTCAGGAGCTCCGACAGCAAACTCACCTTGAGAATACCAAGATGAAGCAGTGGTGACAACGGAGTCAACGTACGCATCGCCGAAGTCGACATATACAGTCAACCAGATGGTGCTAGCTACTGTATGCGAATCATCAGTGACAACCAGCGTCAAGTTATAGTTCCCTAGGCGCCACCCATCAGCCTGCCAGTCCTTTATCTTTAGAGTGATTGTTGATTCCTCTTTAGCATCCTCCTTGAGTACAGTCCCATTTCTGTATATCCTCCAATTCTCTCCTCCATGGACCTCCCACTGGAATTGCTTGGTTCCTTTTGCCCATTCCATCATGTCAGACTCTGGTGTTACAGTCATGACTGGTGGACTCGGGGGAATGACATGTAGCCAAGCAGTAGAAGCGACCACATTGGAAGCAACGTCTTGCAAGACCATTGTCACATTGTATACTCCCTCGTCAATCCTTGGAACCGTCCAGTCTATATCGTGTTCGCCTCCATTCCAAGTTCCTGATTGATTGAGTACCTCATTCAGCAGGAGAAACCAATCAGTTGGAGAGTGATCAAAGACCGACCAGCTCATTGTCGCTGTTGAATTCCAGTCTATTGTGGTATCATTGGGCCAATTGATGAAATCCGGCTTTGCTGACGGGTTCAAAGTGGCCCAGAAAGAATCGATATAGACTGTTCCAGAGGCGTTTGAAAACCTTAGAATGATGTTATACCGACCAACTGCTAGTTCATTCAGGTCCAATAGAATATCAGACCCATGCCAGGGACCCTGCTCCAGAATGGTGGCGTTTGCTGACAACTCATATGACACCGGATATGATGTGACACCACTCCATCGGATGGTTGAATTTGAGGCACCGGTTTCAGTGGACAATGGACCATCTCGACTGAGATGAAATGTCTGCACGCTTACATTCACTGAATCTGTGGTGCAGTGGCCTGCCTCATCGCTGACAGTCAGGGTGACATTGTGGTAGCCAACATTAAGAGAACCGATATTGAAGCTCATGTTTGTGGGGCGCCAGAATTTATCATACTCAACAGCTCCGTTTTCTGAGAGAATATCATCTACATACAATTCGTATGTTCCATGCATAGTTCGCTTCGGTCTGAAGTTGTACCACGCTTGCCATGATAGATCCAACTCCGTTCCATAGCTGACTAGGATATCCTCTTCAGAAGAGAGAATTGGGGAGAATCGGATTCTCTCCATCCTATATACTCCATAGATGATGTCCTCGGTGTCTCTGAATGACATTTCCCAGACGACCTCCCCTTCATCATTCACCTCAACAAGACGGGCACCATAGGGGCCTGCATACTTGACTTCTGCGCCGAACGTCCCCAATCGATTTCCATTTGCCAATCGATCAGCATCACCCCACCAACCGGAGAAATAACTCACATCCCCAGTCCAAGACCAGACCTCTTGTGCAGTCATAGCTTCATCATCAATTTCAATCTCGAGAATGCGGGACCTGAAAGAGAATTGCTCTGTCTGATTATGAAAATCGTTATCGAATAAGATGAATCGGTTGTCGTCAATCTGTTCAACTGAATGAGCATGATAGAAGAGGCTGGCTCGTTCTCGACCGAACCTGTCAATCAATGTGAAATCCCCATGTTCTCCAAGAGCCCAGATTACTTCTCCAGTGGCATGATCGATCTTGTAGAATTTGTTTACATTCCGAACACTCAAGATGATTGTGTCTTCATCTGCATCGTAGAAGATGCTGTTTGCATGTGTTACATCATTCATGCCCCTCTCGCGATCATGAAAAGGGCACCAATCCGAAAGGCCAATGAAATCATGAAGGTCCAGCCTCCAAACAAGAGAGCCATCGAGTGCGTATTCACAAATCTCATCAAATCGGTAGCTCTCACCTTCAATCTCCACATGGGTCATATTCAGAGTGAAGATGGTGTTGCTGTTTGGATTATACTCAAACTCATGATGTCCTTTGATATTGGTATGACGATACTCATCAGTCTCCATATTCCATAGCAAGGCACCATCCGGACTATTACCAAGTATCGTCGTGGAATTGATCATCTCTACCGGCTTTCTGAAAGCTGAATTCTCAAGGATGAGATTGCCGTCCATATCAAAAATGACCAGAGAGTTGTTTATTCGTTCGTTATGTTTGCTGGCATTAATCGCATGCAGATTGAACAGATTATACCCATCCAGGTACCCCTCGGTCTTCGTTAAGTCAAAAGATATGCCCCCATAGAGAGAGCTAGTTAGTCTAGATGTTGCATCTGAGCTGCGAGGCGTGTATGAACCTGGACCGAATGGGGATGTGCCTTGCGAATAGATGAAAGCTAGAGTGACCCAGAGCCCACTCATTATCAATGCAATAAGCATGAGTGCAATCAAGGACTCTCTACTCCGATTCATCAGAAGGTCACATTTGATTTCTAACGTCCTCTTAATAAGCTCTCAAGTTGACGTATTCGCTTAAGGAAGAGGACAGAACACTGTTCTCAGCTCCAAATGCGCTCCAAGAAAGGTATGGAAGCTCGCTTTCAGGTGGCTGTTCAGGTCCTGTCTTGTCTACTGATGCGGCCCTTGAATAGGAGATAGCGTGGCACTTGTTCCATGTACTCTCTATACGACTCACCATAGTAGTCTAGGCATGCTTGTTCTTCAGCCCTATCTCCGGCACTATTGAGGATTCGCGATATGAGTAGGATTAGGAAAGCAATCCCCGAGCCAATGGCAATTGAGATGCCTGTGAGTATTGTAAACAAAGACACCTGCTGAGGATGACGCGAGAATCGATATGGTCCACCAGTCACAGGTCTGTCTAAAGAGGCTCTTCTAAACGTAATCACAGACGCAGCAAGTCCTGCTAATCCAAGACTAAAGATGGTTACACCAATTCCACACCCAAGGGTGCCCATCTTCAGTGGTGTGAATACAATCAGGATGATACAGATCAGCGAGAAGGTCTTTCCAGTAGCAAATGAGATTCTTTGTGTTTTGCTCCATTTTGACCTGTCAAAGTCTGTCAGCCTTGATACCACCTCCCGTGGAAATATCAAGAACATCAATCCCTCTGAAATAACTAGAATTAGAAATAGAATCCAGCCATTGTATAGTCCCAATTCAAGTGCAGGGAATAGTTCCATCTCGATTGACATCTCACCACCAAGCACCGCTATTGTAGGAATCATAGGCTATTAAATGTTAGACTGCTCTAACTTTACATCCGGATGCCTTTGTTGACAACGCTGGTCAAGTTCTGATTCATGTCCCTTGACAATTACCAGTCCAGAAATGTCATTACCTCTTTGAGCAGATAACATGGTGTCTTGCTCAAAGTCCTGCTCACATTCCCCTTCGTTGTCTTTACAGCTTTGGCAATCTCGGAAATCTGCTTCATTTCCCAGAGGTAGTAGAAACAATACTGCAGTTGAGTTGTGCTTAGACTGAGAAGATTGGCGAAGAAGAGAACAACACTGATAACTATAGCACTCTCTCTGTCTGAGGCGTTTTCATCGATCTTGAAGCTAGCTGACCTTCTCTTGTAGTTCATGCCCTTGACTTCGTCTAGAGCTTCTCTCGCATTCCAGAAGACAGGTCCATCACAATCATCTGCTTTCTCGTTGTGGATTATGATCTCTCCTGTTCCAAGTCCTACGCGAACCTTAAAGCCATCCATCAGTAGCTTGTGAAGAAGATATACAATTGGCTGCCAACTGCTGACTAGCATCTCTATGCTATCGCCCTGTGTCAAAGCAGGCATGGCAAGGCAATATTCCTTGAACCGTTTGTATGTTTCATCTATCACGCCTCGTATCTCTCTGTCCAATTTCCTCCGCTCTCGGACAGTGGCGTCTCTTGATGCGACGATATCAATGATAGATGCGATCATTTCCTCATCAACTAACCAATAGAAACCTAAAGATGCCCCACGTCAAAGCCAGCGCCATCGTTATGCTCATGAGCGTGCCTAGAATATACCA
>JBHLQS010000170.1:0-6179 GCA_048883405.1 Candidatus Thorarchaeota archaeon | reverse complement strand
GTGAGCAGATAGTTGTTTACGGAGTGTCCAAGCGCGGTTGGAAAGATAGCAAGTGCCAGAAATATGATGACTTCGCGTGGGTCAAAGACAAGAACATTCAGACCCAGTGCCATGCAAAGCGGCAGAGTGGCAACTGCTGCGGATAGATAGACAACCGAAGTGTACACCGTAATGGGCAATCCTTCAGCATACCTCCTTCCACCTATGAAGTAAACTGCCAGAAAGAAAGCACTAAGCAACGCAAGGGAGTCACCAGTGAGTGCGCCAAATCCTTCAGATATGAGATCATTCCAAGCAAGAAGAATTGCACCTCCTACTGCAACCAAAACGCCCATCCATGATTTTCTTCTCAACGATTCACCAAGAACTAATGTGGAAAAGATAGCGGTAAAGATTGGTGATGTATTCACTAGAACCACACTTGCGGCAACGGTTGTCATGAAGAGAGATGTGAACCAGGTTGCAAAGTGAAAAGAAAGGACAATGCCGATGGCGGCTAACCAAATCCAAGTTGCCTTCAATTGTGATCCCCGAAACGCTTTGAAGTCCCCTCTGACTGCGCCGACACTAGCCATGATTATTGACCCATAGAGAGTCCTCCAGAAGACGATTACCAAGGGAGGAGAGAGAATTGGATTGGCAAATCTGATTAATATACTCGCACTTGAAACCATTGAAACAGCAAGAATTAGGAGCAATACTGTGCGCGAATTGATGCCTGAGGCAATTCTTGGTTGCTCAATCATCTCAAAATCACGCTCAGGTTATCAGTGAATTGCACAAAACACAGCGAAGTTGATTCTTGGATGCTTCAACGACATGAGAATCGCATACGGGACAATCCTCAACAATTAGGCTATCATAGTCGATTCTGCCTAACACTTGCGCCACTTCATCGATATCTAGATAGTTGAAGAGCGCTTTTCCTAGCGCTCCTGCAACCATTCTCGATAGACGACCAGATGTGGAGTCAAAGAAAAGAAGGATTGGCTTGGATAGCTCGATTGCCAACATAATCTCCATTCCAACACCATGTGAAGGACTTGAAACTTCTGCGATAAGAAAATCGCAGGCTCGCACCTTGCGAATGTCGCGTTCATAGATTTCCTCTGGACCTGCAGGAGGATAGAATTGAGGCGCGAAGACCTCAACTCCTTTCTCTTCTAGCAGATCAATGACAACTCTGTAGAAATCATCACGCCTGTCTTCGGTATGGATTATCGGACCGGATAGATATGCCAAGGTCATCTTTGACTTCACCACGATACGCAATGGCGACCTATTCGCTTGTTTCATCTTTCGGGGCTATTTTTCTTAGTTCTGAAATGGATGGAAGGGACTCATCGTCTTCAATGATTTCAAACCGTCCTGAGTGTCCAAGTGAGAGCTGCATCTTGCCCTGCCACTCCTTAGCCCAGCCGTCGGTGATCTTGATGACCAATCCAGCAGAAAGCGCAGCGCCTTGACCAAAGCCCCATAGACTTAGAATAGTGGTTCCTGTATGGTCAGCGACAAGGACCTCTGTGAGCTGTGTTTTGCGACCTCCTCGGGCTCGAACAATTCGGGGTGGCGCAACTGAAACTACTCGTACAACTAGGTCAGATACATTCTTTCCTATCTCGACTTCATTCAGCTTCAAATTATTACCTCGCAATGACTGCGTGCTGTAGAACGCGTACACAAATGAGTATACGGTTTCAGATGAGTCTTACTGCAATTCCGAAAAGAACTTACGGATTCTCGCCATTTGACTCGTTTTCTGTCTTGTCGTCAGAAGAAGCACCTAGAATCGAATCTATCTCGAGGATTGCGTCCAAGTCCACTGAAGCTATCTCCGTAGAGACTTCTTCTGTTCTCGATGGTTCGTATACATCAAAAATCAAGTCCAATTCTTTCTTCAATTCATCATCCAGTTCTTTGTCGACTTCCTCTTCTTCTCCGTTTACTGGAAGAACTTCGTCATGCGAAAATGCTTCTAATGCAGTTTCAAGATCTTCCTTCGATACCTTCTCAATCTCAGCACTGATGATTTCATCTGCTTCTAGAGCATCAAAGATGAGATCGATAGCCATTTGGCGCCCATTGTCTTCGGTTGCAGCCGCTTCTTGCATGGGTGGCTCTTCGATAACGAATTCAACATCCAACTGTTCGGCTTCTTCAGAAGAAGGTTCAGTCGTAATCTCTGCAACTTCGATTTCCTCTTCTGTCGCAACTGCATCTTCTGCTATCTCTTCCTTCAGAACCACTTCGTCACTTGCGTCTTCTTCAGATTCTACCACAACAAGAGGTTCCTCGTCTAGAATGTCCACTTCAATGAGCTCTTCAGGTTCGGGCGCTTCCTCCAGAGGTATCTCTACTGGAGCCTCCTCTATCAATTCATCTTCTGGTTCTTCCTCGACAAAGGCGGGTTCTTCTATCTTCTCAACAACCTCTTCGATAATTTCGTATTCATCCGCATCCTCAATAATATGTCCATCCTCATCCACAAGAATCTCTTCAACCACCTCTATTTCCTCATAGTCCTCATCCTCATCCTCTAAACGCGCAGCCCTGGCCTCCACTTCTGCAATGGCATCTTCAGTTGCTTCATCTGCAAATCTCAGAAGTTGCCTAGCTGGTAGGTCAGGAAGAGCGACGCCAACATATGTTGCAGCAGCATTCATGAGAATCCGTAGCATCTCATCCCGTCTGCTCTTATCTATCGCCACCATTGGATAGGTGGGGACTCCGAGGATTTTTTGTACAACTTCAGGTTTCATCACATTTGGCTTGTCCTGCTTATTCGCTATTGCAAACAAGGGCACCTTAGGAGCATCCCTTTTGATCAGTTTGAGAATATCCTTGCTGATGATTACATTACGAAGAGAAGAGTCACAGACCAGGAAGATTACGTCTGCACCGTGGAAGTAGAAACGCCATAGTTTTCTGAAACGTTCCTGACCTGCAAAATCCCACAGAACCAGCGAGTAGTTCCCAAAACGGATATTCTCCACTGTTTCCAGATTTAGAGCGATTGTTGGCACATACTGGGTTGGTGGTGTGTCTCCCAAAAGCAGATGTAGAGTGGTTGTTTTCCCGACACCGCCCTCACCGACGAGAGCTATCTTGAGTTTAGTGATTATTGATGATTCAATAACAAATTCGTACTCATTTATCATAGTCTGTGGACCAGATTGAAGTATGCGACTCTTGATGGCTGTTGCTCCATCCCGCAGCTTATCTGTGATTGCTCGTTCATCCTCTTGCGCATCTGTCACGTAGACCAGCAAGAGATCCTCGACTACTTCAATCGCCATGTACTTGTTGTCATCGATGACAAGTGGTAGCTCCGTGAAACTATCAGGAGAAGATTCCTGAATCTCGCTCCTAGTTCCTAGAAACTCACGAATCTCGTTCTCTGGAACATCAATTGGCCAATACTTTGACGTTGCAAGAATCTGGCTTGTGGATATCCGTATTAGGTAGGTCTTGATGATCAACTAGGCTTCACCATCTAATTGGCAAATCGTGGTTTATTTCCGGTATTAAGACTAGGTTTGAATGCTATTTTAAAGAATTCACGGTCAACCCTTAGTATTTGGCATTGCATTGCCTTATACAGAATTCTAACGTGGCAGAAACAGACGGATCATGTTGGGACGCAGAGGCTCGCCAGGCGACCCTCCGCATCCGTCGGGCCTTTAGGCCGAACGCACGCGAAAATTCTCTTTGCGCAAGTATTGTTTGCAAGGGGATTCATCCTCTTGAAGCGCATGCTTCAAGAGTCCAATGCTAGAACTCGTAAGGGACCGTGTGTTGTGAATGCGAGTTCTTTTGACGGGGAAGTCGTGCGTTCCGCGACAAAGGCAGCCTACACCGTCCAGTGCAGACCAATAGACACCTTGATGATGCAACATAAGAAGCTTTCTGGTTTCCGAAATAACGAAAAGACCTTTCATAGACGGATAGAGGCTCCGAAAAAGGGCCCTTCTAGCAGAATAGCATATAATCGTAGGTATAACGGTGTGAAACAGATCAAGAGCTTCCGCTTATCGTGGAAAGTTATCCCTCAGAAGTCGAAGGTGATGGTGAACCATCTCCATCGCTTTTGTATCGTCAGGAGTCTTCTCTAGCTCAGTAATTAATGTCTGGAGGAAATATTCGGGGAAGAAGAGCCTTACACGAATATCATTGAGAAGGAACAGCCATTTGTCATACTCACCGGATGCTCCCTTTCTTCTTCGTTCTGAAACCACTCTATACTTCTTCAGCGTCTGAATAGCCTGCTTTAGTTCCTTGGGAGGAATGCCAAGGGTGGCTTCGAGCTCTGAGATGTTAACGGGTCTACGTCTGAGCTCATTTAGAGTGTCATAGCAGTCGGGATCTGCAAGAATGGATGCCACGGATACTGTGTCCTCCGGTGTCTTCTGCCATTCTGTTAGAAACTCAAGCACCTCAGACTTGTACTCTGCAGTGAGCTCAGGATCAAGCACAGAACCTGCAGCTTCCATTGAGAGCAATGGTGGAGCACGAAACACCTCAAGATCCTTTATCATGAATACACAGGTCCGACCGATTTCATCGACCCATTCACTCTTTACAAGACCAAGCTCTTCGAATGGAGCGATAATTGAATCAACTGACACACTAGGTAGACCCGTGACCATCTTGAGCCATTCCTCAAGGTCCTCTTTGGAGATGCCTCCCTTCCAGAGTTTTGGAAAGACCGCACGCGAAATCTCATCTGAAAAGAGACGGGCAAGTCTGGATTCATCAGTCATGCCAGCGAGTCGAATAATTCGTCTGTATGTATTGTCGAGCTCCGTCTTGAGTTCTGCATCAGTCATCGCCACGACAGCATTCGTTAGCGGTGATACAATTGAAGTGATTGCAGCCTCATAGATCTTGGGATCTTCAGAGGGGGTTAGAAGCAAACTGATACAGTATTGCTCCTCCTCTCTTACAATCCCAGTATAATAGGAGGCAACATTATACTCTTCTCCTCCAATGCGAACACTGAGGGATGAGAAACCAGCTGTGGCGTCACCCATAGCGTGCGAGGTGAATATCCTCATGATCTCGGTGTTCAAGTCTTCTCGGTAATAGTCCGCGAAGTCGGCTGGAACCTTAGCCTTCAGCACTGCGCCGATTTTGCTGTCCCAGTCGATCAAGAGCATGGCAACGGGCATTTTTCTATCTCCGGTCCCTGTGTAGACTGGTCTATAGGAGCTAGTCTGAGACGTTCAGCGGTGAGTACCTAAAAAAGCTTGTCACTAGATGCTCCGCATAACTCTCTGGGGCTCCCTTTTGGAGCCATTTGGAACTCAACTTTGGCCATTTTTCTGCTTCTGAATGTACTCCGTGATATGATAATGTACCTCGGCGGTCACAAGCTCTATTGATCTTCTTGCGTCAATGAACATGAAATTGCCTATGTCCTCCTCGGTCATCTCAAGGTATGCCTGTCGAACCCTCACCAAGCGATCATATTGCTCAAACTGCACATTGAGGTGACCCTTTCTTTCGCTGACTCTTTTCAGACCCATTTCAACCGGTACATCAAGAATAAACACGATGTCAGGCTCTGGGGCGGATATCTCCTCTCGATTCCGCCTCAAGATGTCCTTCCAATGCATTCCAGTGCTTGCAGATTGATATGCTCCAGTTGCAAAGAAATACCTGTCCATGAGTATAATCTTCCCTGAGTCTAGAGCCGGCAGAATACGATTCTTGATATGCCACTCTCTGTCCCGAATAAACAACTCTAACTCTTCCTCTGGGGTGAGTTCACCCTTGATGGAACGTGCACGAATCTCTTGACCCCAATCGCTTTCATCTGTTGGCTCTCTTAGCCTTTTGACATCATAGCCTTCGTCAATCATTATGTCAACTAATCGGTCGCATACAGCTGTCTTTCCAGCACCGTCTACACCCTCCAGGACAAAGAGCATACCTTTCACAGCTGAAACTTCTCCTACATCATGCGTTGGATTCCCGGACTCATTCCAGTATTAGATGCTTCGGTGATGTCATATATGCGGATAGCACCGCCTACTCACTCATGAGTAGCTTCCTATCGCCATACAATGTTTATTAGGAACGTGAATCATTATTCATGTGAGGACCAAAGGGGATCTCAAGGTATTTTCTCGACGTGGACACTCGAGGTGAGAAATCGGTAGGGCATCCCCCTCCCATGT
>JBHLQS010000169.1:0-6188 GCA_048883405.1 Candidatus Thorarchaeota archaeon | reverse complement strand
ATGTCATCAATGGATACCATCATGACTTCAGGTGAGAAATCTGGGGTTTCATGCATGGTGCCATCAGGATAGACCACGGTGAGCGATTCCACTCTTCCACCTCTTTCTGCCAGTGAGGTGGTCATGATATTAAGCGCCTGATTGATTGTAGGCAAATGTGTTCCAGTCACCTCAACAAAGAGATTGTTTGTTTCAGTAGTTATTCGACCTAGGTGATTGCTGTTGATGATTGGAGGGAGGCTCAATACCTTTCCCTCGGAATCGTGAAGCAGAGGCCATTTCTTGAAACCTGAGATGATTGAGCCATAATCAATCCCCTTCTCATGGTCTGATATGATAGTTGGACCATCCATCTCGATCTCATAACCAAGCGGAACGAACCTAATCTTTTCTGGCTTTTCAGGGCCATAGATTAGGGGGAACTTTATCTCATCAAAGACATAGAGGCCTATGCTGGCCTTCCGTCTGTTCCTGCCATGAGTCGATGTGAGTGCCTCTTGGAGGTGCATATAGTCTTTGATCAGTTCGTCGCTGGTTTCGACTCCTTTTACAATTGAACATACAAGATATGGTCGTATCTTTGCTAGACCAGTTTTGACAAGTGCCTGAAGTCCTGATTTCTTCACCTTGTAGTCCCGAAGCCCAGAATCAATACGAAGGAATGACCTAACAGCCCTGGCGATGCCTTCTGTCGAAAGCATATCTTGCCTGTCAGGATTCATCTCAATCTCTATGATGCTTCCATCAATCTTCTCGACTTCTGCCTTAATTAGAAACAAGGTGTCTTCGAGTTTCTGAAGTGACATTTTCTTCCCGATCAGTGTAAGGAGGTCATCAATTCTGCATTCGACTATCATCTAAATCGCCTCCCGAGTGAAGCTTGCCTTTCTTAGCCAAGTCAGATCCTTTGAGAACAGGTCTCTGATGTCGTCGATTCCCATGGCTGCCATATAGAGGCGCCCTGAGCCTATTCCCCACGCTAGGACTGTATCCTCAATCCCCAACGGATAGGTCACCTCGGGTCTAAAGATTCCCGATCCACCGAGCTCTATCCAGCCAAGTTTCTCATGCTTGCCAAAGGTTTCGACACTTGGCTCTGTAAATGGAAATTGACCTGGTTTGAACTTCAGCTTCTCAATACCCACTGCATTACAAATGGACTTCAGATATCCCAGAAGGTCTCTCAATGTAAGACCTTTATCCATTATTATGCCCTCGCACTGATTGAACTCCTGTGCATGCGTGGCACTCAGAGTTTCTGACCTGAAGTTGCGGTCTATTATGAACATCTTTTGAGGGCTATCTCGATGTTCCCAAAGATATCTCATCGAAACTGGTGTCGTATGAGGGCGAAGGCAGAGTCTTGTTGAAATCTCCTTGCTGAAGGGCCAGTCCCATCCCTTTGAGCCCGTATCTCCTCCATTCTCATGCACTGCCTTTACAGCACGATAGTATTTTGCATCTATGATATCTCCATGATCAAATGGTGATGCAATCCTGAATTGGTCCTGGACTTCACGGGCGACATGATCCTGAGGGACGAACAAGGTGTCGTGCGCCCAAAACTCAGTTTCCACAAAAGGGCCATCCCATTCTGTGAAACCTAGTCCAATCATGATCTCTCTCAACCAATCATTGAACTCAACATACGGATGCTTCTTGCCATAGTATGCGTAGGCAGGTTCCAACTCCACATTGAATGGTCTGAAAGCTTTGCCTTCCCAGGACCGGGCGGCCAGCATTTCTGGTGTCAAATCTACAATGCCACTGACTTCTTCCCTGAGCAGCTGCTCCGCAGCTGCACGCATTTCTTCGGCGATGCTTGCTAGAAACATCTTCGATGTTTTGGCTGTGATAAGCGATCTTTCCAACGCAATCTTCAAGGACGGTTCATACCTTCTAGGGAATCTATGCTCTCCTCTGAGAATCTTCGAAAGTATACTATCAATTGGAGTTTCAATGCTATCAGCACTTGCAGAAAGAATTGTGGTTCCATTCTCTTTTGATATTGCAAGCCATCCATTCTTTCTTGTCCAGCTGAGAGCAATACCTTTGGATTCCTCCGATATCCCGCTATTAGATACAGCCTCATCCAATTTGGCGCGTCCACCAAGCTTTGCGACAGCATGAACCAGCCTGACCTCTGGAAGACCATTCTCTGCGTAGTCAAGCCCCTCATCCGTGAGGTAATATGATGCAATTTCTTCTGTATTGAGTTCAATTAGCCCCTTTTGTGAGAGAGAGTTGAAAATCGAAACAATGCGTTCTTCATTTTCGCCAAGTCTTTTGGCGATGATTTTCGATGTTATTCTCTCACTGCTGTCAACTAATTGTTCAAGAACTGCTCTCTCTCCTTTTGTCAGCTGCTCAGTCATATGTCTATCAAAACTCCTGAGGTCGCATTGTGATATTCGGAATGACCCGCCTCATACAAATTAAGGTCATAGAAGAAATAATCCATTGCTATAATGATGTAAATTGGCGGTACATCCCTTCTTCACCTATCTATTGCTGGTTCAGTTGCGTCTACCTTTTTAACTTGTCGCCATTCAGTGGGGATGTCTGCTACATAATGTTAAAATACAGACTTACACGCATGACCTTGGCGGTTGCCTGACGGCCACTAGTTCTTAAAGAAATCCGTCAAATCAGATGAGAATAAGAGGTGAAATGGAGTGTCTGCCGAGCGTCAGAAGCTCAAGAGGAAGGTCCAACAACTCAAGGCACTCAAAGGTAGGCATAGCTCTTTCACCACGCTCTACATCCCACCATCAAAGAGCCTAGTTGATGTCACCGGATTTGTAAAAGCGGAGCTAGCTGGTGCTGACAATATAAAGAGCAAAGCGAACAGAAAGAACGTTCAAGACAATCTCACCGCAATCCTAACTGAGCTCAATCTGGTCACTGCCATGCCTGAGAATGGCATGGCATTCTTCTTTGGCATCCTCGAGGAGGGTGGAACAACTCAAGAGATTAGGGAGATAATCATTCCTCCATCACCAATCTCACAGTTCACGTATATCTGCGGTCGGGAGTTTATAACAAATGAGCTTGAAGAAATGACTCTGCCCAAGAGTCTAGTCGTTATCACTCTTATTGAGGGGGGAAAGGTCACCATCGGATATCTACGCGGCAAGCATATGGAGCTCGTCCGCGATGAGGACTTCTACATCATAGGAAAGACTCGTGCTGGCGGTCAGAGTGCCAAGCGATATCTGAGAATCCGGGAGGAGAAGATGCTCGAGTTCTTCCGACATGTAGGCAGGATGCTGAAAGACCTACTGTTGGATGATATCGACAACGTGGATGCCATTGTGCTTGGAGGTAACACAATAAGGTGTCAGGAGTTCCTAGAGAAAGGTGACCTAGATTATCGAATTCGAGAGAAGATTGCGGAAACCATAATTCCAGTAAGTGTCATAGATGAAACTGGACTTTTCCAAGCCATGAAAGAGGCATCTCGACTTCTCAAAGAAACCGAGATCTATGCGGAGCGTCAGATATGGGATGGATTCATGGAAGCCCTCATGAAGGGCGAGAATAATGTTGCATATGGCGAAAAGGAAGTATTGGGTGCTCTCAGAGCCGGTCGCGTAGAGACCGTAATGGTCACTGAAGATAACAGTGACCTTATAGATTCTCTATATGATGAGATTGATGAATACGGCTCCGAGTTGATGATATTTTCTGCTCAGACAGAATCAGGTGCAGAACTGAAATCGTTTGGAGGAGTTGCTGCAAAGCTTCGATGGTAGTCATTAGTCCTTAGGAATGCGTGGCATCTCACGAAGCATGTCTATATCCTCAGCCCAAGCCACAAGCTCCTTGCCCATATTCTCCAAGTATTGAAGGAGAATGACCTGGTATTTGTGCAGATGGTGTTGCTCCAGTTTCTTCTGCTTCTCTACATAATCTCTTACTCTTCTGGGAAGTCCTGCGCTCCACCGCCTGACAGCCATCTCGGCTTTCCGATCGCCAAGAACCCTCTTGGCTGTCCTTGACCTCCGCTTCAAGACCAGAATTTGCTCGAGGGTCTTCTGAACCGCAATTGTGGCTGCGACAAGCTCCTTTGCATCGGCCTTTAGACTCTCATTTCGTGTTGTGTAATATATCTCCTTGATAAGTCGCTTAGCTTTGATCACGTAGTTTAGGAGTTCTATCATCTCTTGCATGCTTTTAGACTCCACATCTAGAGAGATTACTCTTTTGCCTATGCAGCTGAATGACTGCAGACGCCATTTCTTCCGTACGGACAGCCTCTACATTTCCCCGCACTTGGACTGGCCTTCGGTTGCCTTCCCTGATACCAGATTTCGTCAAGCTTCGTCAATGCCTTCAACACACGCTTCTGATTGAATCTTCTGCTATATACCGCTCCCTCTCCACAGGACACGCAATCAATCTGGTTATTCCCGATGCAATTCCTCGCAGTCCTCTGCAAGCAATAGACCAGAACTAGCTTGGCGGTGGAGCATGAAACTCCGGTTTCCATCAGAGCAAGGGCATACAGCTCTGCTTGGAAGAAATCTTCTTCCCTAGGTCTATCCGGAATATATTTTGTCGGAAACTTGCGTTCTATGATAGCATCAAGTACTGGCGCATCCTCCCAGTGAAGGATCGCATTGTCAAACCTTCCATTGAACCTGTGTCCCATCGAATAGACTGACTGTTCACTGAATAGAAAGGAGCTGTCAGATCCCGGCTTGTTTCTCAATCTGAGGAATTCCTGAAGTGTCCATCTACTTGGTTGCGCGCTCCTAATTCGCCTTCCAGTTGGATTTAGGATTCCTCCGGAGTTCATATAGATTATTGCTAAAACACCTCCAATGAATATGACTAGTAGAATGCCATTCGTGATTGGATCCAATTGCATTATCCCACCGCCCACAGAATAGCAGCTGCTATAGATGCAATCAAAATCAATGCTCTAATCAAGAAACTGAATGAACGAATGGGCTGTGGATTCAACACCACTTCGCGATGAAGTCGCTCCCCCTCTAAGCTTGCTTCAGAGGGTTTCTCTCGGCGCGAATTTTGAAGGTATAATCGATGTTCACAGAGATATTGAATGCGTAATTCAGACACATCTCGATATCGTCCCACTGTGCCTGTCTTTGAATCTCTCATCCTACATCTAGTGATTGGTGACATATGCGGCCTCAAAAGGGGCACAGTTTTCGAATTTGAGTGGATGAGGAAATAGACACTGGTCTGAGAAGTGTTTTACCTCAACATCGCAATCATAGGAGCTTTACTTATATTCGTGTGACGTTAGTCCTAGGATGTTAGACTTCACCAGCGGAGTCTGGGGAAACTCGAATGGGTGATATGATGTCTGAAGACTACGATGGAGCTACGGCTGGCAGAGTCCTCGTTTTTGATTCCAACGAGACTGTGAAGTTTCCAGCACAATTCAAAGACGCCATGGGAACCAATAACGGGCTGATGGTGCTAGTGCACAAGGACCGCCTCATCAAGATCTTCCCGCTCGAAGACAAAGCGGTAAGCTTTCTGTCGGTCGAGATTAAGAAACTCACAAATGACTTCTTAACGCAGCTCTCGCAGGTCTTCAAGTCAGCAGGCCTAGTCGATTTGCTATTTTCAACCGGTGTCTGCCTTCGTGGCACAAGATGTTTCTATGAGTGCTACTTCAATCCTGGACAGCTTTCCAACACCTTGGATGATCTGAGAAACGAACTTGCTGCACTAGAAGGCGTTAGCTATGTCCACATAGAGAACGTACATTCATGATTGAATCGGTGAGTTGCTGAGGGGACATGCAAGACATAGTCATAGACCTAATACTTCAGGGCTATCTAGGCTTATTCGTAGTCTGCCTCGCTATCAACCTGATACCTTTTATTAGCCCCAGCAACATGGTGCTGGCGGCCGTCGCCTATCTAGTCATGTTTCCTGGAGAGCGAATCCTCTCTGAGGCAATCATAATTGCAGCTCAGATTGGGATTGTAGTTGCTCTTGCCGCAACAGTATCAAAGGTCATCCTGTATTATGCAATGCGAGGTTCGCGTGTTGTTTTGTCAGAGAGTATGCTTGCGAAAATAGACTTGGAGCGGGAGAGAGTAGAGAAGTGGGGGGCTATTGCTTTGCTTGTATCAGCAGGCTCTCCGGTGCCTGACGATCCGATTGTAATCTACTGCGGTCTTACCGAATATAGCGTTCCAAAATTC
>JBHLQS010000168.1:0-6274 GCA_048883405.1 Candidatus Thorarchaeota archaeon | reverse complement strand
CAACGGTTGATACTTGCGCAGTATAGACGCCGGGAGTGCTCTCTTGCATGGGATAAGAAAGCGCCTTCACAAAGAAGGTCACAGTTGCACCAGAAACAGGTCGATCGAGCCAATCGACAAGAGTCAGTTCCATCGTTGTCTGGCCTCCTTGTGCAACTGTATCGCCTCCGAGGGATCTGATGGATGAATATGAACTCGCATCTGCAAAAGCACGAATAGTGTATTCCTTAGACCACGGATTGGCGTAGGTCGCATTCACGTAGACCATGAAGGTGTTATCTCCAACCAGGAAGTCGGCCAAGACCATGAACATAAAATCCGCCTCTCCCGTCACCCCTGTCTGGGTGTACCTTGTGCCATTGATCTCGATAATCACTGACGTACCTTGAAAGACGGGGCCAAATGCATCTTTAACGAATACACTCACTTCAAAAGTGGCACCCGCCTCTACTCTTGGCGTGAAGAACACATTTGGCTTTAAGTCACCAAAGACTTCAAACTCAATAAGCTGTGCAGGATTATCCGATATTCGGTCTTTGTTGACATGCAATTCGAATGTGTAATTGCCTATCCCTAAATCCATACTTCTATTGAACAGATAGATTCCAGGTGTTGCGGTGTTCTCAAGTTCGAAAATGGTGGGTCCACTACGAAGGAATACATTCGCGCCCACCACCGGCCGCCCGTATGGATCGTAGACTTCAAACGTAGCCGTGACATTATCGCGTTGCAGCACAGTTGCAGGGAAGTCAGACACTATGTTGAGACTTGATGCAAACGTTTGAACATCGATGATTGTTTCTCCGTATCCAGGACCATTTCCAAAGGGATGTGTTGCTGTGGCTCCTATCAGGCGAATACCGGCTTGCAGTTGTACCTCATCTATTTCCACGAAATAGGATTTATTCATTGGAACTGCAGGATAATCTGAACCACCAATATGAACCATGACAGTTGAGTCATTCACTCTACTTCCCAGATTATCATGTACCAAGACCCGAACCGTCATGTTATCTCCTTGATGGACACTTTCTGGACCAAATACCTCGACGGTGAGATTGCTTCTTACAATGACCGCATCAGGGAAGGAAGTATATCTGAAATGATAGAAATTATGATTGACAAGAACGCTAAGATTGACCGGTCCAATTGGCCACGAAGCATCTGTTATTGCTACATAATGTAACTCAGTTTCATCATAGTATGAATTGAAAGAGGGTGTCTGTAAACCTTCAGGGGTAATGAAATGGGCTTCTACATAGACTGCTGCATCACCAACAGATTCTCCATAGATATTGAGAGCAGTGACATTCGCCCTGAAACTACTCCCTTGGTCGACTATAGCTGGGGCATACTCGATGCCCACTGATAGCCTATAGAACAGGTCCAAGTCTCGGATTGCACCTATGACTGCTTTGCCAACATCCGTTACAATGGGATATCCAGCAATCTCCAGCCCATTACCAAGATCAACATTTCCGATAGGTACGGGGACATAGACCTCTCCGACCTCAGCTGTTCTCACATCACCATCATCTGATATTATAGTGAGGAGTCCATCCTCTTTGGTGAATAAGAGAAACTCATTGACAGGCCAACCATTGAAATCTGTTTCAATGGCACTAAGAGGCGTAGAACCTGTCACCTGAATGGTCCACTCAATCTCGAGAGTTGTACGGACTCTTGTCAACATTAGCTCACCGCTGTCATGAAGAACAACGAGCTCGTCTATGCCGTCTAGATTTGCATCGAATGGAGCGATGAAGGTCACATCGTTATTTGGAATAACATGCATCTCCAAATCTCCTATATTCTGAGCTGTTCCATCAAACAGATACAGTCTAGTTTCAGGTGTGGGTCCAGTCCAAAATGTCATTCCAAATGCGAATTCCTCTGCACCGCCAAGGCTCCTTTCTAGGGTAGTTATCGACTTGGCTTGTACCGCAGAAAATCCACCAGTCGGGATGGTTATCGAACTATAGCTGTTGATATCAGATCCATCGACTATTTCGATGAGTGAGTCTCCTCGAATGATTGTCAAATAACTGGCTTTGCCAGTTCCAGAGTTTGCTCCAATCAGGAACTGAGGACGAAGATCGGGATTGGTTGAATCCGTTAGGTTTCTCCAAGTCCACCCACCTACATCATCCATGCGTGCCAGTGTGAAGTGGTCGGAAGTACTGAGATGATACAACTCATCTCTCCCATCTCCATCTCCATCCAGAATCTCCAATGTACGCAGACTCTTCTGGAACACTGGAGATACTGAGGAAAGGTAGAACCCGAAACTGCTTCCGTGTAAAACATAAGCCTCTGTTGTAACGCCCCTGCTTACCAGAGCAACTGGGTCCAGAACTGAATCGCCATCAAACATGCCGCTGGCAAGCCTGAAGTCATGCCCTGATGTGAAGTCGATCGGATATGTACCGACAAGCGCTCCTTCTGGCAAGTATTTGTTCAGATATACCGTTTTTCCACTAGGGTCCAATTCCAGACTATATATCAAGGGTGTTCCATCTGAGAGATTTCCTTGCGCTATAAGATGATGTGAATATCCTGCGCTGTATGTCTCTGACCTATCGTGTTGCCAAGCAAAATGGCCCGCGACTTCGAAAATAAGGGGATGAGTTTCATTACCCCCGTGCCCAGTGTTACGATACACATCGCTAACTGCAATGTAGTATTCGTATGTCGCAGCTTCTAGGCCAACGAGAAACGCAAAGAACGTGTCGCCATCATCTGGTGTCTGCATCCCACCTGGTGGTTGAGTCCACTCAGGAGTGCCCGCTTTTCGGATGAAGAGCTCTGCTGACTCAACAGCAGTAGTTTCACTAACTCCCACTTCAACTGTGATGAAGTCATCAGTCACCGTGGGGTGAAGCGGATCAAGGGGTGCCTGTAAGATTACGGGGGGTTCAAGTTCAGACACGAGCATATAGAGGTCATTGCTTGAAGTAACGAATAGGTCTTCCATGCCATCCTCATTAAGGTCAAAAATGCGAATCGAATCAACATTTGCTATCATGGATTCGGTATAGGCTATCTCCGCATCGGCACCATGGATGAAGCATGGACTATCAGGGTCTTCAACAATAGCAACATCGGTTATGGAATCGCGATCCATCATACCAGTGGCAAAGGCTTGAGTTGTTGCATAGACACCTGGGGTCTCTCTAAAGATGGACCCATTATTTCCATCAATAAAGAATGCGAGACGCCAGTTAGCCGAACTCACAACAAGGTCCTCTTGCACATCACCATTGAAATTGCCAGATAATGCATAGAGCTGTCCCCCTGGAGGACCTACTCCGATTTGGTAGATTACCCCAAGGTCCGATCCTTGATACAGCGTGAGTTCTCCAAGATTATCCAGGACGACAAAGTCAGAGAGACCTCCTCCATGATCAATCTTCTGTATGCCCTTCACTGTGGGATGTGTTACATTAAGACTGGAAGTACCATCACCATTGATAACCCACACATATGTGTCGTTGGTCAGCACGACTTGATCCGCTGATGGATCCGAGAATCTGCCAATTGCGTTATGGGTTCGCAGATTCGTACCCACGTTGAATGTACCAATAACTCCCCCTGTGCTAAGGTCTATTGTATACATCGTGTCATCTGGAGCCCAATCCGCAATCATAGCAATATCAGGACTTGTGTCGCCGTTGAAATCACCTATCCCGAGCAAGGTTCCTGAAACGCCTTGACGTCCGGTCCATTCAGTCAGGGTGTCATCATTGAAGTCTACTATGAATGGTGTCAAGGAAATTGAATTGAGCCGTTTCAGTCCTATGAACTCGTCGTGGCCATCGTCGTCCACATCCTCGACAATGAGGTTGTTGTAGAGTGCATAAGCGGATCCAAGACTCATGTTGAATGAAGTGCCACTCAGGGGGTCCATGAATAGAATCAATCCATCTCCTGTATCAACATAGGCAAATCCATTTAGCCCCATGGTTCTTCCAGGCGCCACGCGATACACGCTAGGAGGCAGTGTGACATGCAGTAGATTCTCTGGCCCACCCACTGAAAGACTACTGGCATCTCTAATAGCGGCAGTTCTATCTACAGTTGCCACCTCAACATTTCCAGAAATCAACGGGAACATGACCACAAATATGAGAAACACTAGGCACATCGCTTTCATCAATTCTCTTTCAAAACCATGTGCCTGTCTTGTTCTGGGTCTAAATCCGCTTGTATCCATTTCCATTCAATCTCGCCATCCTTCGATGTATCGCGAATCCCTGCACCATACCTAATGTCCCTAAAATCGCGTACTCCTAATTCGGTGTCTATAGCCCCTTTTATTGATTCTGAGTGGTCAAGTTCTTTCAACTTAATTCCAAACATTCAAGTTGGGCTTTTCCTCGCTCGAGTCAGGGCCTAACGTTACGATTAGGTTGAGGAGATCCAAAGAATGGTTGATAATATAGCGGTGATTGGTTGCGGAGCTGCAGGATCTACAGCAGCATTACAGGCAAGGAAGTTCAATCGAAACGTCGAGATATCGATCTTCAACACAGAGCCTTACTCTGAATACTCGCGCTGTGGCCTACCATACACCATTTCCGGAAAGGTAGGTGATTTTCATGACCTGGTTCTCATGCCGCCTGATAATTGGGAACAATTGAAGATTAACTCACACATTGGCGTGACAGTTGACAAGATTGACCATAGCTCAAGAAAACTGTATTTCAAAAATGCAGAAGGTGATGGCACGCAAAAGTATGATGCATTAATCTTTGCAACAGGAGCAGAGAATGCAGATCCGCCAATCAAAGGTTTGGATAAAAACCGAGTATACGGACTCCGCACACTTGATGATGCCAAGGCTCTTGCTTCGGAAGTCGGTAAGGCGAAGAGAGCAGTCGTAATTGGGGGTGGCCTAATAGGAATGGAAACAGCCGAGGCCTTTCATGAGAAGGGTCTGGACGTTACAGTTGTCGAGTTCCTCCCTCATTGTCTTCTCGCTATGGTAGACCCTGACATGGCGCAGATTGTTGAGGATCACTGCAGAGAACATGGTCTCAACATAATCACAAATACTGCGGCGCAGGAGGTCCTTGGCGATGACTCGCCTTCTGGTGTCGTCCTCAAGAGCCGTGAAACGGAGGGGGAGTCTACTATCGACGCCGACTTCGTGGTCGTGGCAACTGGAGTTCGACCAGTCACAGGCTTAGCTGAGAGCATAGGTGTCAAAATCGGATCAACACGCGGTATTATGGTCGATGACAGGATGATGACCAATCTTGAAGATGTATATGCATGCGGTGATTGCGCTGAGCATCTCGAATATGTAACACGCCAACCGTCTCCGGGCGGTCTGGGGACTATTGCTGTGCGTCAGGGCAGAGTTGCGGGCATCAATGCTGCGGGCGGCGATGAAAGGTTTCCAGGGATAGTTGGTGCAAAGGTAACAAAGCTATTCGGCATGGAGATAGCAAGCACTGGACTAACGGATGACATGGCCAAGCGACTTGAGGTTCCAATTGTAAAGGGGTCAGTAAAGGGTAGCACAAAGCCGCCCTATTTCATTGGTGGCAAGGATCTAAAAGTGAAGACATACTTTAGCAAGGAGACCGGGAAACTTGTGGGTGGGCAACTTGTAGGTCTTGAAGATGCAGCAATGAGAATAAACGTCATTACGTTGGGCATCCAGCACGAGGTCAATTCTGTGGACCTATTTGAATTCGAAAATTGCTATGCTCCGGCGATATGCGATACTTGGGATCCCATCGTCGAGTCGGCAAATGCAGCAAGGCGACGTCTCAAGGTGTGATGATATCAATATTCTCGAATGCATATTGAAATGAACTTACCTGAGTCGGGGAGCTAGATACCACCACAACCTCCTTGACCCTGCTGGACCATTTTGAATGGGCATATATCGCTTTGGCTATCTCTTCCGCCACCTCCCAACTGGGCACTCTCGCAACCTCTAAGCCTAAGGTATAGAAGCCAACCGATGAAATATCATTCCTTTCAGCGGTCTCAAGGGCTTTCTTGGATGACTGATAGATCGCCTGCCTCCGATTGTCACTAGCGATCGAGAGTTCAGGCCAGAATTCTATGTTGTCTGAGGATGATACTTCTTGAACAGTGAAACCTAATCCTTCGGTCGCTCCGATTGATTTCGACCTAACTGTCAGTTTGATATTGTCGTCATTGAACGGTCCTAGGTGCACTCCAATCTTGATTGACCCGAAAGACCAAGCTATCATTCGCCTTCCCTCATGACATCAACCATCACTTGGTCAATGAATGC
>JBHLQS010000167.1:0-6293 GCA_048883405.1 Candidatus Thorarchaeota archaeon | reverse complement strand
CAGCGTTGATTTTGATGTCAAGGAAACAGCCAAGAAAGAAGTGAAGGGAGAAGCGGCGAAGTTGAAGGCAAGGAAGGCCACTGAAGATGATATCGAACTATTGGTAGACTTGTGCCTTGCCGATGAGCGTCTCCGACAAGCATTCACGGATAGAGATGGTTTTGTGTCCTACTTCAAGGATCGTGTCTTCCCGAATAGAGCCCCGATAATTGTGTTTGATGGCGATGAGGCTGTTGGAGCAACGGCTGCTCTACGAACCAGTCCCGAAACTGTCAACATCCCGGCAGACGGTGAGCGACTAATCCTAAGATTCAGAGCCTTGAAGCCAGGATACGACTTTGCGTGGGAGCGACTTCTGGTGGAGCTTGCGAAGGACTGCAAGGAAGCTGGTTGGACTGATGTTCCGATTATATCCAGTTTCGGATTCAGCGCAGAAGGAGCAGAGGCGGAGGCAATCGTCAGAATAAAGCCCGGGTTCACAGCTTTCGAGAAATTCCTGATCTATCGCAAGGAGAAATGAAACAGTAGTTGTGGAGGAGGAACCATGGAGGCTTCAGGCTACAGAAGTGTTCTGGGGATAGTTGGGAGTCCTCGTGACGGAGGAAATACAGAGGTATTGGTCGACGAGGTCCTGGCGGGAGCGGTAGAAGCTGGAGCTGAAACTGCAAAAGCCAACCTCAGTAACCTCAACATAGCTCCCTGTAAAGCATGCAATAGATGCCAAAAAACAGGCAAGTGTGCTCAGGACGACGACATGAAGTATGTTCTCAAATTAATGAAGAAAAGCGATGTTTGGGTGTTGGGAACTCCGATTTATTGGTGGGGGCCAACAGCTCAATTCAAGGCGTTTCTTGATAGATGGTACGGTATAGACCAGACGATTTTCCAAGGAAAACGAATCATTCTTGCCATACCAATGGGCGGAGGCAACTCGTACTATGCTCGGCATACCGTTGGTATGTTTGAAGAAATCTGCAAGTACCTTGGGATGGACCATGTTGAATCAATTATAGCTTCAGGTATGAACGGCAGAGGCTCGGTACGTGAGAGCTTGATCACCATTCAGAATGCAAGAGAAGCAGGCGCAAGATCTGTGACCTATTAGGTTCCAAATATAGCTCAGACCTATGAAAGGAATCTCTCAAGAGATTGGGCCGCCATGAAACAGCGCAGCTCAGTCTCTAAATACCATAGAATTCGCAGGCATTGTCCCAGTAAATCTTCTGTAAGACATCCTTTTCAAGGTCGAGTCCATTGATTCGTGTCCCACCGCTGTTCACAGTATCCGCATCTTGAAATGGCAATGGCACATTACGAACTGAGCTCTCCAAGAGGAGTCTGAGAGCTAGATGACGCCCATTGTAATAGTTTGAATCATCTGTGAATGCCACGCAATCAGTCCCAAATTGAATACGATCGCTGTGCCTATTCATAAAATCGCTCGCCCGCTCCACATCCTTACTCAATTCTCTGGACACCCATCTAGCTGAACCTGTGTCTATATTGAAGTTCTTGTAAGTATCGAACCATCTCGAAAGATTATCCAGACGGTGGATCTCTGGTTGAGCCGCGAAGTGAGCTATCTGAAATCTAATCTCCGGATATTTAGAAAGCACTCCCTCAAGCTCCTCAAGGTCTCTCTCCTTCGTCCCAAAGTAATCAATGTCGGTGTATCTACTAGCGTAATAGGTATCCGGATCAGATAGATGGAGCATGAATGGAATGTTAGCATCAATTACTGCTTCAAACATCGGTGACATCTCATCCCCATCAAGACGAAGCTCCCCGGGGTCTGCCTTGGCTCGTGCTCTCATTACTGGAGCAGATTGCATTTTTACGAGGTCATATCCCTCTTCAGCGGCTGCAAGAACCTCTTGAGCAAGATTGTGCGGGCCCTCAGTGAATCTCATTGCACCAGAGAAATATTTGGCGAAGATGAACCGGCCCGGATATGTGCTTCTGGCATATTCCGTTATTGCGGGACTGTGACAGATTAGGACTGCTTTTTGAATCCCATATTTCTCTTGAATACCAACTAAAAGGTCGAGTGAATCAGGATCGATTCCATGGATATGTGTATCGAAGATTGGATGGTTAAAGGTAAAGTCGGGATTCAGAGATAGCACCACTCTTGGCGACTTATGACCAGTTGAAAACGGTTTGCATCTGGTGCCTCTATAGCCTCGACCATAGCTTCGCACTGGCTGCTCGAGAAACCTCTGAGACCTCTTCATCTGAGATGAGTGTGAGTGATCCGTCCTTCACTACTTGAACACCATCCACGAACACGTGCGCTACATCCCTTCCCCCAAAGGTGTTAATGAGGTGCCCAATCACTGAGTCTGGAGTCAACGGCGTAGGAACTCGCGTACCATTCAGAATTGCTATGTCAGCTAGCTTGCCCACTTCTAGACTTCCGATTTGATCCTCAAGACCGTAGCATTGAGCACCATCGAGGGTAACCATTCGGAACACATCATCTGGGCCAATGATGCTGGGGTTACGATGCTCGAGACGATGAACTGTCAACGCACATCTCATGTTTTCGAAAGGATCGTATATCCATCCATCATTTCCCAGTCCTACTGGAATTCCTCGCTTCATCATACCGGGAACTGGAGCAGTTCCCACTGCATTCAGCATGTTTGACATTGGATTATGAGCAACTGATGCCTTGTGTTCAGCAATAAGGTCGAGCTCTCTATCATTGACATGAACACAATGTGCTAGAACTGTTTTGGGACCAAGAACACCAAGTCTCGTAAGGCGTTCCACTGTCCGCTCTCCATAGCGTTCCAAATTGTGATATAGGTCAACAAGGCCCTCAGATGTGTGAATAGTAATCGGTACATCCAGTCTTCGAGCCTCCTCCACTGCTTTCTGGATGAGTTCATCGGTGACTGTAAATGATGCATGGATGCTCATCATCAAAGATGCGAGACCTCCGCATTTCGCACACCCTGAGAATCTCACATTCTCTTCAAGCCCCCGAAGACCAATCTCTACGCTGTCTCTCTCAGTCATTTCAAATGCAAGCATAGACCGCATTCCGACTCTATTCGACCCATCAGCAACGCTATCTAATACACCTTCAATCGAGTTGGGACCAGAATAGGTGTCTGCAAAGAATGTCGAGCCATTTCGAAGCATGTCTGCAGATGCTGAGAGGGCACTTGCATGTGCATCCTCCAGATTCATTGTTTCATCGAGAGGCCACCATACTCTCTGAAGTATTTGAGCAAAGTCAGTGGGTGGCTCTATGTTCAGACTTGCACCCCTCAGAAGAATGCCATACAGATGCGTGTGAGCCGTAATCAGCCCAGGAATGACAACGCACCCTTTCGCATCTACGACATTGTCAGCTTTGCCTTTTGGTTTGCCCCTTCCTAGTCCCGCAATCTGATTCCCTTCGATTCTTACGTATCCTTCTGGAAGAATCGTGCCTTTGCGGTCTCCAGTGACAACAAGGCCATTCTGAATCAATGTGCTCTCAGACATTATTCTCTCCTCGCTTTGGTGGTAAAGGTTACAAAGTTCTGATTAGTGTTGCCCAAGCGCCTTCTACTCGGTCATTATATCTGCTCGCCGTACTGTGTCCTCGTCGACCATGTAGACTGTACCTTCCTTTACTAACTGACCAAGTACTTCATCGAACTCCTCGGGCGACAACTCAATCTCTGGGGCCTTTGCCTTCATCACCATAACTGGGAGTGACTTGCCAAGTGTCGATGACAGTTCATCCATTAATGCCAAGAATCGCGCCGGGGGAGGAAGGCCTTGATTTATCTTCGAGGCGTCGCTAGTTGCAGGTTCTGCAATCACTGCAGAGTCATTTGCCGATTCTTTGGATTCCAGCATCTTCTTGAGCAGTGCAGCACGGAGGTCTACCTCTCCTTCAGGACTTGTAGATTCTTCTTTCTTTGTTGACAAAGCAGATGCAAGGTCGCCAAGTCCAACTGGCTGAGGCTTGACAGAATCTGAGGAGTCATCGGGAGCAATAGATGGGAATGGACTCTCTCCAGATAAATCAACGCCCAACCAGGTTGAATCAATTTCCTTGTTCAACGGTGCTGCTTTCAAGAGTTGGCCTCTAAATCGTTTCATCAGCTTGTTGCGTTGGGCGTCCAGACTCGAACCAATGCATGGTTTCAACCCCATTCTAAGCAACGTTCTCCCTGCCGAACGTTTCACCCTGGTGTGAGAATCAGCAACAAGAATCTCCATTATTCTAAGCAGACTTGAGAGCTTCGAGCTGGGTACGTCGATATTTTCAGCTAAGGCTTGCTTGACTCTCCAATCGGGGTCATTCAGGAGGTCTCTGACAAGACCTGATGTTGAAGTGATTCCTATACGGCCTACGGCTTCAGCAACCTCTTTCCGATCTTTCCATGTTCCACTTGACAGAAATGACTTCAGGAATCTAATGGATCTTGGACCAGCAACTCCTGCAATGTAGGTCAACAATTCTGGCTTCCGTTGTGATGCTTCTTCACAAAGGAGTCGCACCAATGCAATCCTGTGCTTCTCAGGAAATTCCCGAATGCCTGCAATTGCACCTATATTCAAATTCTCTAGATTATTTCTAATTAGCTTGGTCACCCATCGATATCCATAGTTTCCAAAGGTAGCCATGATCTCAACCATCCCAGGTTGGTGTTCACGACCCAGTTTCTCCAATGCGGTGATCCATCTCTTCAGCTCCCTCTTCTCCAAAGGAGGGCCATTTTCTCTGAAAGCCTCTTTGATGCTTTGAAGTACCTGAGCTACCTCTGCAGGTTGCAGATTTGGCAATTGAGAGAAGAATTCGGGAATATAGTCACCATAGATATTCTTGCCAGCTATCCTGAAGAGAATCTTCCGCACAAAGATATCATCAGCTAGCAAATGATGCATTGCGGATGGAAGAAGAGTTCGGTTGACACTGTACATAGTGAGAGTCTGCGCTGCTTCATACATGCGCTCGGGCCGGGCTGATTCAAGATTCCATGCGGCTTTTCGCATTTCTTCAAGCTTCTTGGTTTCGAGGGCTAGGAAATTGGCAGAAACCGGAGACATCTCATGCTCCTCCCTTCTTCTTCTTGCGGCTTGAGGATTTCTTAGACTTCTTCCTTGCCTTTTTCTTCGGCTTGCGCTTCACCTCTTTGTAGCTTGTGATGTACTCCGTTAACTCAGACTGAACACTTGCGGGCTGAGCACCTGCTGCCGAATCCATGTATTCCATTTCGTCTTCTGCCACCTTCCCGTTGAAAGTGACCTGAAGTGTCTCTAATGGGAATGCTACCTGTTGGTCCAATTCCAGCTCAACTAGGAATTTATCATATGCCTCCTTCAAAGGTGTCAGTTGCGGATCTCCTTCAGGAATCTTTGTATCCGTAATCATCTGTTCTTTCAACAGTCGCCTTCCAAGAACCGAACGTGAAAGGGCAGCTAAGCTTACACTGCCTTTTCGGGCCCTTGGCTCAGCCTTCTTGACTTCTTTCAACAGGGCTTCTCTCAATCCAGGCACAAGGAAGGTGAAGCCGTCTCGTTCTAATCCTGAAGGGAGAATGTGAGCGATTTTCCTTGCTGATATCATGTCACTGATGATTTGTGCGCATTCACTTCGAACGCGTTTCCTGCCGTTATCCCAGTCAGTTCCCTTTATTAGCTTCTGAATGATTGTGTCTGTGCTTACTTGGAGAGGCAATGAAAGGGAGAGCATGTCAAGAGCTCCAAAGACTCCGTCCCGAACAAGCATTAGATGTTCAATTGCCGCCTCTTCATTCCCAGACTTCTTCCATTTCTTCTCGATTATCCTGCATAGGCGATGAAGAGGATATTTGCTCTTATCAGTCCAATAACCTTTCATCAATTCAGAGAGCTGGTTCATTGCTGCGCGTCTACTCAATTCGCAAAATTGCTGCAAATATGCCTCATCCGACTTGGCTCTCTTGGAACCCTTGCCAGATTTACCCTTGGCCAGCGCATTCAGCCTCCCTATTAGCAGGATTCTTGAATATCGTGGCCCTTTTTCACTTTTCTATGATTGTATTGCTCAATCTCTATTTGCAGAATATGAAGAGTAGAAATGAATTTTCGACTACGCTACGCCGTTCTTTCTTGCTGCAACGACGGATTGCTCCTTGAGAACCCTTTTGCCCTTGAGAACAAGTTTCTGAATTTCAGCTTCGTATTCTGCCGTTGTGATCTGGCCCTTCTCCAATTTGCGTTCCAGTCTACGTTTCTCATCTCGAATCTCAAGCATAGAGGATTCGAGTGCTTTCTCCTTGATTTTCAGCATGACATTCTTTCGA
>JBHLQS010000166.1:0-6317 GCA_048883405.1 Candidatus Thorarchaeota archaeon | reverse complement strand
AGAATCTATCGTGTCTTGGATTGGACCGACGTCAGGTTTACTCAGCTTCTAATCTTCTTTGGCAGCGTTTCCATCTTCCTACTATATGCTATTGCTCTCACTTACTATGGGGTTGCTTTCTCCAGCCTACTGCTGTATGTTTCCTATGTTTCCACGCAAATTCCATTTGGCCTACTGGCTACACGCTACTACCATTTGTTAGGCATGCGAATAAAGAGCCGATTGAAGCTAATCGATCCAGCAGATGTTGACCCAAGTTGGATTTTGTCAAATCAAGAGATGCGCTTGGAGGAAATATCGCAAGTTTTGGATGAGATCAGTGATGAGCTTCAAAAACACAATCCATCTGTGGATGATATCATTGACTTGACTTGGTTTGCTGTCATCGCATGGGGAGCAATATCCACCACTGTATTAGCTGTGTTCAATCCTCCCTCTTTGTTCCTTGCTAGTCCGGCACTTGTTCTAGCTGGACTCTGCTTTGCAAGCTTATACAATGGATATCGAATTGCACCAACGCAGGCCTTTGATGAGAACATGGAGCATTTGAAGCACCTCGTCTTGTCTAGACTGTCGGCCCTGAAGAGAGTTGTAGGTCAGCGATACTTCCAGCCAGGGATCAGTTTCCTTCGTAAAGGAAAGAAACAGATCATTAACGACTTCTTTGCACAGATGCTTAGCAGTTCAAAAGACAGAGGTCCAGTTGTCACTTATTGGACAGGGATATCTTCCTCAGATATTGAAAGAATTGATTTCTATGTTGAGGATGAACAGGTCATGCTCATTCAAGATTCGCTGGAGCGTCATCCAATTGTATCTAGGTCTGGATGGAGCATATCTATTTCAAATGATAGCGACAAGCCCGGAGTTGTGCTGAGAAATGAAAAGGGTGAACTTAGAATTGATGTTCAATCAACACTAGTCCATTCACCATCACGGATTAAGGCAGACTCTGAGGAGCTGGCTGATGCACTTGTAGTTGTTCTTCACGAACTTGAAATCTAAAAACCGGCGGGGCCAAGAGGGCGCTTCATTGGTATTCATAAGGGTTGCAGATTGAGATAGAAGTGATATTTGAAGACCTCAAGAATGGATGTCATGCTCAATGAAAGTCAAATTGAAGATCGAAACTCAATGGCTTGACCTCGAAAGAAAGAGCATGATGAAGATGCAAGAGCAATACAAGACTTGGGAACAAGAAACCCTGAAGAAGGCCAGAGATGTCAAAGACCTTCGAGGACTAAGAGAGGTCTTCTATGAGTTAGGTGACAGATGGGAGTGGAATCAGACAACTGGAGCTTGGCTGGAAGGCGGCGAACCACTGGACACAGTTGGACTAGTTCTCCGGATGCCGGGGCTTCACGAGAACAAAGAGAGATACATCGTCTATGCTGTGATGGCTTATTCGAAGGGACTTACGTCAAAATTTGACCATCTTGGAGATAAGGAACGGATCATCATCGAACGTGACACTGAAACAGGCAATATTGTGTGCTGGTCGACCACTGGCCACGGCGCAGTTGATGTTGTTCCCATCGATTTGACTTACCATTCCACTGTAGAGAATGCCTTGGCGAAGTGCTACGTGGTTGCTCAGCCTGGCGATCATGCATTGCGTTTGGAAGACCCGGAATCCAAGGGATTCCTCCCCAAGCTTGCTGAACGACTATGGGAGATTGCTGGAGGCGATATGCAGTTTGCCGTTCGAGATATTGAGGTTCTAAGCTACAAGGATATTGAAGAGAATCTCAATTTTCGTTTTCATCGCTATGCGAATGCAGTGATTAAACTTGAGCGAATCTGGCTAAATCTGAAGGGAACAACGGCAGAGCGAGCCAAAGAAGTGGTTCTTGATGAAATTCCTAAGCACATTGAAGATAGAGAGAAGAATACACTCCGTGTCATTGAGGGATTGCTTCACATTCTCTGGTTCAAGCCTCCAGTCCACCAGTTAAATACCGTACGCAGAACATATGAAGAGATTAGTTCTGAGCCTACACCTACAAGAGCCCAGCTTGAGATTCGGCCATATCTTGGAGAGCTTCTCTATAGTCTCTCTGACATTATTGAAACAAGCAAATATCTGAAATGGAAGAGTGTAATTGAGAAGAAGGAGTTCAGGGAAAGCGACGTCTTTCAGGATCTTGAACTGTCTGGTATCGCAAAGGAAGCAGTGGCTGTGGCTCTTGATGATATTTTGAGAGAACATCCTCTTGCATACATAGGCTATCCAGAGCGTGCGACTATTAAGGGCAAGACAATGAGAGTTCTTTTCGGTGTTGCGGTTCTGCCAATCCGTCTATTCCTCTCTTTTATGAAGAGTGTTGTGAGGACTCTTATTGGCATCGCGGTAGTATCATACGGTCTTCTCCTTTCATTCAGTGACAGACTACAGAAACGACGTGGGAGGAAGGAGAATCTCGAAGCCTAGCCAATATCTACCGCAATATCTGGTCCGTGAAAGATCTCCAGCAGCTCTAATGGAGATGTTCGTACAGTAGTCCCCTCTGGAGCTAGTTCGGCTTCATCGGGATTTCCCCAGGTGATGAGGATAGGCAACATCTGCCCGCGCTGGGCTGCAGTTACATCAGCATTCACCAAATTCCCCACATATGCACATAATCTGGGATTTGTTCCAATATCATCTGCTACCTGAAGGAGCGTATAGGGGGAAGGCTTTGCATATCCAGTAACACCTGACCATTGAATTGCAGAGATATATTCACTTAATTCTGCCTTGGCAATCAGGTTTTGAGGGTCATCATATCTCCGAGTAGCGACGCCAATAGGATATCCTCTTGCATGGAGGCTCTTTATAGTCTGAATTGATTCCTCAGTGAATTCCTCGTTGCTCAGAAGTTCATCCTTGAAACGTCGCTCTACATCAAGCAAAATGTCATCTGCAATCTCATCAATCCCCAATGCCTCATACATCACTCTGTTCTGGTCAATCCAATGATCAGGCGAATCACCATAATGGATCTCGACATTATTCTCAATCTGATACACCTTGAACCAATCATCCGCTTTGAGATGAGCCTCCTCCATCTCTTTGTCTGAAATGCCATCAAGGTCAATTCCGCATTCCTTTGAAACTCTACGGACAATCTCGATAGGATGTTCATGGAATTTTGTTAAGGTATGATGCAAGTCAAATAGGATTGTCCGTATTCTCATGTATCTGCTGGCAAAGCCTGTGTCTTAGATTTGTTGTGGTCACCATAGGGTCAAATTCATATAGCATCAGCCCAGACCAGCTTCTCGCGATTGAGATGACCAAAGCAGGTATCATAGGCAACGGTGTGGCTGCGACCTCAGCTATTCGTGAGCTAAAGAGTCTGGATAAAGACATAGAGATTGATGTGTTTAGCGATGAGCGCCATGCCTACTATCCGAAACCAAACCTTATGGAGTATGTAGGAGGAAAACGGACTCAAAAAGAAGTCATTCGTTATGGCAGGGATTGGTATGAGAATCAGGGAATCACTCTTCACCTAGCCACCCCCGTGACACATATCGATGCAGGAATTCGTTCCCTGACTACTCCGTCCAAGACATTCACAGGTTATGATTCATTGTTGATTGCGGTGGGCAGCTATCCCTTTGTTCCACCATTCGAAGGCCTTGACAAGAAGAATGTTCACGTCCTTCGGACTTTTGATGATGCAATTGACATCAAAGAAGCCGTCGCTGGTGCTGGCCGAGAGATAATAGTTGGCGGCGGGATTTTGGGTATAGAGCTTGCAGCAGGGATTAAGAGGATTGGAGGCGATCCAATTGTTGTCACTAACGTCGACCGGCTTCTTCCGATTCAGCTGGACGGTGGTGCCAGCGAGATTCTTCGAATGCACCTAGACAAGATGGGCATAACTACTCTGATGGGCTTCACATGTCAGGGCATTCTTGGTGATGATGCAGCTTCCGGTGTCATTTCCTCAGCTGGCGACTCAATTGATGGAGACCTTGTTGTCATCGCAACAGGCGTTCGGTCGAATGTTGAGCTAGCCCGCAAGTCGAACCTCACAATTCGCCGAGGAATTGAGGTTGATAGATATATGCAGACCTCTGCTCCGAGAATCTATGCTGCTGGCGATTGTGCAGAATGCGACGGCGAATGGTATGGAATCATCCCATGGGCTCTGGAAACCTCGAGGATCGCGGCGAGAAATATGATTGATCACGGCAGTGCTCGGTTCGAGAGCTTCAAGCCAGCTAACACACTGAAGGTCGCAGGCATAGACCTAACTTCTGTTGGCAAGGTCCATGTCGAAACTCCAGAGTTTGAGCAAATCATCTCTGTTGATAGGGGTAATGGCACCTACTACAAAGTCGTGACTAAGGACGACAAAGTCGTTGGAGGAATATCATTAGGCAGTAGGAAGGTCGCAATGCGAATACGACAACTTGTTTCACAGGAAGCAGATGTCACTGATGTCCGAAGCACCATATTTGAATCAGAATAAGCAACTTCTATTCGCTCACATCAACGAGGGGTTGACGCCCCTTTCCTTGAGGAGTAAGTGAAATCACCCGATCGGCAGACTCCTTGAGCTCTTCCATATGGGTCACTACTATGACCTGCTCCACCGAATCAAGCCCCTGCACAGCTTCTGGAAGCCATCGTCGTCTCTGTGCATCCAGGCCTGCACCAGGTTCGTCCAAAATTATCATTCCTGGTGCTGGTCCTGCAATGGTATGCTTCTGTAGAGCAGTGTTAACTGCTACCCGAAGAGCGAAATTGACACACACATCCTCTCCGCCTGATGCCGCTCTGAGCGACACTCGATTGCCCCGCAAGTTATACAGGGCGACATCATAACCATCATCAATGACGAAGTCGCCGTATCGGTCTCCGAATATCCTGAGGAATATCTCTCTCGCCTCATGTCTGATGTGTGGTCTGAGCTGTTCCTCTGCAACTCCAGGAATAGAGCCCAGCAATTGCTTCAAGTGATTTGCAGTGCTCGTGTTTTCCTCAAGCTCTTCCTTCCTTTCTGTCAGTTCGGGGGAGGTTAACTCCTCCTCTACCTTGGCGACTGAATTCCTCACCTTCTGCACTAAGGTTTCTAGAGGCTCGATGGTATCTGTATCACCTGCGCTTTCTCTTAAAGCATCCAAGGATGCAATAGCATTGTCAACCTCTGCAGTAGTTGGAAGTCGATCTTGTATCTCAATCAGCCGGGCACGATTCTCCTCAATGGAATTAATCTCTTTCTTCATCTCTCTCAGATGTTTCTGGACCTTCCCCTCTGTCTTGCTATACACTCCCAGCCCCATCATGTCATAGAGATTTTCCTGTCTGTCCTTAGGAGCTAGTCTTGATAGCAAATCGATCTCTCCCTGCCTGACATATGTTAATGCTGCAAAGGCGTGTCGGTCCATTCCCAGCAAGGAGATTATTTCGGCATCAACTCGTTTTGCTCCGCTCTCTACGGGGTCCTTTTCCTTCTCCACGTAGAGGTCTGCATTGGTTCGCTTCGGGTGGATTACTCTGACGACACGGTATGTCCGTCGGTTTGTGGGTGCAACGAACTCAAGTTCTATGGTAGCTTTCTTCCGTCCATGGCGGATGAGTTCCTCAATCCCCTTGATTGTCTTCTCCTTTCTGGTGATTTGCCTGAACAAAGCGAATTCGATTGCTTCCAAGATAGAGGTCTTTCCTGAACCGTTAGGTCCTACGATGGAAGTTGTACCAGGCATTAGTCTAAAGGTCTGATCATGAAAGACTTTGAAATCTTTGAGAGTGATCTTCTTTATCATTCTGCTTCACTCCCAATGATTTTCGTGAGACCTCCAAGCAACTTGGCAAGATCACCTTCGCCAGTCTGTTTGACATAGTCCTCGATAGACTTCTCAACATTCAGTGGCTCAGAGAGTTTGATGGCTCTTGGTCCTAGCGAGCTCCATCTGGGTTCAATATGAAAGAAGAGCGGCTTCAGTAGGTCATCACCATATTTCAAGAGGTCTGCACGGTTCAGCTCATTTTCCGTTTCGGAGTCAATGATGCCATCAACCTCCATGATTATGATCGGTCTGCCCTTCTTTGGCGATAGCGCCTCCAGGCGATTGCGCATTGCCTCTTCAGCCTCAGCTGGGCCCATCCCTGTTATGTTGATCCCCGTTAGATACTTGAATTCCCTCACATCATTCAGCGTTTCGGTTGTATATTCGTTTCCTGTGACACTCACATCTGCAACAATTAGCTTCTTTTTTCCACCCTGTTCGCGACGCCAATCTACTACACAAGTCGAACCGGGACGACCCATTTCCAAATCCTCATCCAGCCAGAAGTTGTGTTTATGGCCAATACCTACATA
>JBHLQS010000165.1:0-6332 GCA_048883405.1 Candidatus Thorarchaeota archaeon | reverse complement strand
TTTGCAGCCAGATAGTCTGCGTAGCTCTGACCGGTATAGAATAGGAAGTCACTCACAAACATGATTTCTGTGATGAGTACCCATAGAATAGACACCGCTAAGGCAAATACACCCATTGCCATCATCAGTGATGACCCTATCTTCAAGTATGATCTCATCAATCTCTCTCCTTCGATTGTGGGTGATGCACCCACAGGCACACTCTTAGGTAACTGGTTGGATATATCATTTTTCAACTAGCTTCCAAAGATTCCATCCCTCCAATGACTGATACGAAAGAATCATCTCTTCTTCCCTACTGTATTGATACAGACCAGAATGAATGCGAAATTAATCGAAGCAGGAGATGAGTCTTGAATGCAAATCCCGACATTTGAGGATGTTTTGGATGCTCAGAAACGCATCAGTCACTACTTGAAACCTACACCTCTCATTTCTTACCCTTCTGTCAATCAGCTAGTAGGGACAGAAGTCTACATCAAACATGAGAACGCCCAACCAGTGGGAGCCTTTAAGGTCCGTGGAGGAATCAATCTCATCATGCAGCTCTCTGATGAAGAGAAGAGTCGCGGAGTCATCGGGGCTTCAACTGGAAATCATGGACAGTCAATCGCCTATGCATCGAAGCTGTTCGGAGTCAAAGCGACAATTGTGGTGCCGGAGAAGTCCAATCCTGGAAAGGTGGGCTCGATGAAGGCATTGGGTGCCGAGATAGTGTTTCATGGTGAGAACTTTGATGAGGCAAGAATCCATTGTGAAGAACTCGCGAAGATGCATGGCTATCGGTATATCAATTCAGGCAATGAACCTGACCTGATATCCGGTGTGGCTACAGAAACCCTTGAGATGCTTCAGGAGAAGCCTGAGATAGACACAATCATTGTTCCGATAGGCGGAGGAAGCGGGGCCGCAGGCACTTGTATCGTGGCGAAGTCAATCAATCCTGAGACTAAGGTCATAGGAGTTCAGTCTGACGCAGCCCCCGCCGCTCATGACTCGTGGAAACTGGGGAGTCTGGTTGAGCGACCGAACCGAACAAATGTGGAGGGTCTCTCAACAGGTACAGCTTTTGAGCTGCCTCAAAGAATCCTTAGGGAGCATCTTGATGATTTCATACTAGTGAGTGAACAAGAGATCATGAGGGCTGTTGTCTGGATGATACAGCAAGCTCACACTCTTGCCGAAGGGGCCGGAGCTGCTCCTCTTGCGGCAGCGTACAAGGTTCGCAAGCGTCTGAAGGGCAAGAAGGTTGGGCTCATCTGCTCAGGCGGAAATCTCTCACTCGAAAAGCTTCGAAAAGCGCTGGACTTTGCAATGAGCAATCCGAATCTGTAGCATGTGGAGAGAGGCTCCTGATGGTCGCAAAGGTCGTTCCTTTCAACGCAGACGTTCACAAGGCACAGTTCTTCGAGATGAATCGCGAATTCTTCGAGTGGAGTCATGAACAGATACTCATTCATCATGGAGTTGATATGAGCCAAGGAACGGGGGGTGTACATGAATTCGTGAAATCTATGGTTGAGAGCTTTGCGGCTCTCAAACCGCCAAAGGGTTTCGTTTTTATTCTTGAGGATGAGAAGAAACCAGTTGGGATGAGCCTTGTAAAGACGATAGGAGAGGGAGTTGGCGAGGTCAAACGAATGTATATTCGTCCGGAGTATCGGGGAGTGGGCTATGGCAAGGAGATATTGCAGATGCTGGTGAGGAGAGCAAGAGAGGTCGGCTACTCCATTCTGCGCTTAGAAACCGCAGACTTTATGCGCGCAGCTCTGAAAATCTACCGTTCTGCTGGTTTCAAAGAGAGAGGCGAATATCCGGGCGGTGAAGTCCCAGAATGGTATCGACCATATTGCATCTTTATGGAAAAGACTCTCACATCTGATAATGACTGACGACACATTCCCATAGATTAATGTCTTCACTGAACCCGAATAGACTTCGAAAGGCTCTGGACTTCGCAATGAGTGACCCGAAATCTGTAGTTGATTGAGAGGGGTTCCTAATGACCGCAAAGATTGTTCCGTTCAATGCGGACCTGCATAAAGCACAGTTTTTTGAGATGAATCTTGAATTCGTCAAGTGGGATCATGAGCAGATTCTTACACATCACGGTGTTGACATGAGCGAATGGACTGGGAAAGAATATGTGGAGTCCATGGTGGATGACCTAGCGGCTCTCAGACCGCCGAAGGGATGTGTTCTAGTACTTGAAGATGAAGAGAAACTGGTCGGTATGGGCCTCATTAAGACGATAGGAGAGGGAATTGGCGAAGTCAGACGCATGTATATTCGTCCGGAGTATCGCGGAAGGGGCTATGGGAGGGAGTTGATGAAAACATTGGTGGCTCAAGCAGAAGAGCTTGGCTACTCCATCCTTCGCCTTGAGACCGCGGACTTCATGCAGGCGGCTTTGAATGTTTACCATTCTGCGGGATTCAAGGAGAGGGGTGAATATCCTGGCGTCGAGGTCCCTGAGTGGTATCGACCGTATTGTATTTTCATGGAGAAGAAACTAAGGAGAGAGTCTTAGCCAAAAAAATGAATTCCCAACTCAAATCCGCATTCACTGCAATTTCCGTTCGTATCCGTAGCCACATTTCTTGACGCCAATCTCTGCCGCTGATAGCATAATGTCCCGCAGTTTGGGCAGATTGTGTCTTCAAGCCCTTTCCCGCCCACATTGCCAACATAGACGAACTCCAGCCCTATCCTCCTCGCGAGCTCTCGTGCTTGTATTAATAACTCGAGAGATGTTGCGGCCTCAGAATACTTGTAGGCAGGATAATATCTATTGAGATGCCAAGGTATCTTAGGACCAACATTATCCAGTATCCAACAGGCAAGGGTCTCTATGCAATCCAAGTCATCACTTAATCCTGGCACTACAAGCGTAGTGAGTTCTACATGGACTCCATTCTCGATCATGTGAATGACATTGTCAAGCACTGGCTGGAGTGCTATCCCGCATATCTCTCTTACTTGAGGTTCGCACCCTTTCACATCGACATTCGCTGCATCAAGCCCTGCGTCTATCATGAGGTCGAGTGCCTCCAGTGTCATATAGCCATTTGTCACAATCGTATTGTACAGGCCATGTTCTCGTGCTAGTCCAAACACCTCGAGGTTCCACTCGAGCATCAGAGTGGCTGCTTCACTGAATGAAATGGACGTTCCGCTACTCCTTTTCTTGGCCATTGTGATGAACTCATCGGGACTCACATATCGGGCGAGTTCAGGAGTTGGCCTACGCTTGGAGATATCGAAGTTCTGACAGAAGGGACATGACGCGTTGCAGCCCCAACTCCCGACGGTCAGAGCCATTGTACCGGGTGCGAAGTGAAAGAATGGTTTCTTCTCGATGGGATTATTGTTGATAGAAGACACATTACCATAGACCAGACTCTTTACCGTGCCGTCAACGTTGACTCTAGTGCCACATACTCCCGCCTTCTTCTCATGAATCAGGCATCTATGGGAGCATGTGAGACAGCGTGCTGCATCACCTTCCTTCTGCTGAAGGATTCCTTCTCTTACTACTTGAGAATCAAACTGGTCTACCTGAATGCTGGTCAAAATAGTAACCATTGCTCAATATGACCCTCTTATATTATAGCGATTGTCATGGCCAGATCGGAAAGAGGAAGAGGGCAAGAAAGGAGTTCTGATTCAAGTCCAGAACTCAATGCTAGAGATAGATGCACATTTCTATGGCCATTGTTTTCGCTTTGGAACTCGCGAGCCCAATGCTGCCATCAGAAAAGATACTGGGATTCAGATGAATTGCGCTCTAGGAAGGCTTCAGACACATCAATTGGTTTCCGACAGTTCCTGCAAGTAATCCTCCCAGTTTGGAATTCCTCATCAGTGTATCTCAGTCGAGCCCCGCAGGACGGACAGATTTCCAGCCGCATCTCAGTTGGGCTCGCTAATTTTACGAGTGGCCTTGGCAGCAATGCGATGAACACAAGTGCAAACAACAGCCAAAGGGCGTCGGCGTAGATTCCTGTTCCACTAGGGGAAGTCATACTAAACGCGATTGTATTCTGGGTTTCATGCATGATGATTGCCACAAGCACACTTCCCTTGGCCCTGTTCCAGAGTGCGGTTATGATTATAGTAAAGGACACTATCCACAACACGTATCCGAACATAGATGTACCATACTGTTTCGACCCTGGAATGAAGAACGCCGGAGTGTGCCAGAACGCCCAGATAACTCCAAGAACAATGGATCCTCCAAGGGAGCCAAGACGCTCCTGAAGTCGCGGAAGAGCGAAGGCACGCCAGCCCATTTCTTCACCGATTCCATTCACTATAAGAGAAGTCAGCCCTGCTATGGAAGCAGTAAAGAAAGTTGAATCGAACCAGTTCGACGGAACTTCAGCTCCCAAAACAAAGATTCCTAGCCATGAACGTATGGCAAACACAGAAAGCGGTACTAGCATAGCTAGAAGATACCATATAGGATGAAACCTCCATCGGAAGGCTCCTTGAAATAATTCCCGGACTCCTTTAACGCCATTCTCTTTCAGAGTGACTAGGACAGCTCCTAGGAGAGGGCCAGGAATTGATACTATCAATATAACATCAAATGGATAGCCAGCAAGAACGATCAGAAGCCCGCTTAGCCATGTATAGCTGTAAGCGATGATGGAATAGAGTGCAAGGTTAGTCGCAATATTATCGCTCTTGGTTTTCATATCTCGCCTTTTTGCATCCTTTTGAGTTTCATTATCTACGGCGGGTATTGTCATCTCATATCAACTCAAAATTTCTATGAATTGTATATTTATCATAATCAATAGTTGAATATTAAATTGCGCCACCCATTTGGTTCGAAAACGATGCGTTCATACGCTTTCCAGCGGACATTTCGGAACTGATTAGTGCCGATTTCTGCTTTCTGAAGCGTAACGAGGTGTAGAGGCTTTCTTTCTTGTCAGATCTAGGCAGACTGGCATGAGTGGTGGGCAGGCGCTAAGGAGCAATTCATTGACTAGCTGTCCTGTTGCATTATCATCAGCAGCTGTTTCTCCATCTCCCGCAGCGCCTCGTACACACTATCCACCATGTCTTCAGAAGGAAGTGAATTTGGACTGAACCAGGCTATTTCAGAGGCACTGGTATCCGTGTCCAATTCCTGTGACGCAGCATTGACGAGGTAGACATTGACCACAAAGTGATACTCCACATGTTTGTCCGGATTTTTGATTATAACATCACCAGTATCGACAAACCTGAGCACTTCTCCTACTATCCCGGTTTCTTCTCTCACTTCACGTAGGACCGCCTCTTTCTGTGTCTCACCCACATTGATGACGCCTGTTGGAATGTTCCAAAGATCCATGAATGGAGGCTTCTCTCGTTTTATCAGGAGCACTCCCTTAGCTCCGACAATGACTGCGCCCACCGAAGGGATTGGGTAGGTGGGAAATCTTCTTTGACTCATCACCTACCTAGTAAGCTCCAAGGTTGATTAAGAGATTCTGTAGCTACATGCACACATATCCACTGCTTGTATGGGCTCTGGGCCTTCAAAACTTGAATTGTAAAGACTTATCTGAAATCGAACCCATGTAGTAAACTATAGTGAATCGACTGCATTGACATTTGCCATCAAGCTAGACTTGCCCTGATACCTTAAGCCAACAGATCGTGGGAGGAGCTGTAAAGGTGTCGCGCGCGATTAGAGAGTTTTTCAGAAATAAGAGGAAAGGAGCATTGGCCATCGTTCTCATCTTCATTGTGGTGGGCTCTTCTCTTGGTATACTCTATTTTCTACCAAGAGGCCCCGGTCCCGCTGGCGGAGATAATGATGGGATGCCTGACAGTTGGGAGATGCTGTACGGGCTTGACATGAACAACCCAGATGATGCCCAGCTAGACAAGGATGGTGATGGGCTAACGAATCTGGAGGAATATCTGTATGGAACCAATCCCACGCTCGTCGATACTGACGGCGATGCACTGAGTGATAGTCATGAAGTCCTGATTGGTACAAACCCCAACGACCGCGATTCTGACGACGATGGGCTCAGTGATGCGGAAGAGGTCCTTCATTATAGCACGGACCCATTGAATCCGGACTCGGATGGTGAGGGGCTTTCTGACGGGACAGAAGTGAATACTGTTGGATCAGATCCCACACTAGCAGATACCGATGAAGATACCCTTACTGATAGAGAGGAGGTCCTAGATTTCGATACTGATCCGTTGTCAAAGGACACTGATATGGACTCACTTGAAGATGCGGACGAGCTTAATGTATACAGTACGAACCCGCGAGACAATGACACTGATCATGACCTGCTTTTGGACAGTGAAGAGATCCT
>JBHLQS010000164.1:0-6506 GCA_048883405.1 Candidatus Thorarchaeota archaeon | reverse complement strand
GTAGGCCTCGCTGAGCTGCGCGGCAATACTGTAAAAGTGGTTGCACTTGAGGGGGTTTACATCCCTCGCGAGGGCGATCTTGTCCTCGGAACCATCACAATGGTGACGGGGAATAACTGGAAGGTGGACATCGGAGGGCCATACCTAGCATCTCTTCATGCAAACAATGCTCTGCGACGGCCATATGATGATGATATCAGCAGATACATGGACATAGGTGATGTCATTGCTGCTGAAGTAATTGCATTCGACAGGGTGACAGGACCATTCCTCGGGATGAAAGGAAGAGGGCTTAGACGCCTGGACTCCGGGATGATTCTTGAAATTCGTCCGGCAAAGATTCCACGCGTGATTGGGAGACGGGGATCAATGATAAACATGATTCAGGACATCCTCAAAATCCAAACTATGGTTGGCCAGAATGGTCGGATTTGGATTCGTACCTCCGATACTGATGTCATGCGTCTAGCAATAAAGGCGTTCAAGATGATTGAAGCCCAGGCCCACACATCGAAACTCACTGATCGTGTGAAGGCGATGCTTGAGGAAGAAATGACTAGTATTCGTGGTGATGAACCTGCAGAGGACATGTCTGACGAATCGATGGAGATAGAGGATTCTGAAGAATCTGCCGAACCTGTTGAAGATATCAAAGAGGAGGACACGGCTGAAGTTGAGAAGCCCGTGACGACTGAAGACCCTCTTGAAATTGATGTTGCTGACGAGGCAATTGAAGCCTCACCTGAAGATGTTAAAGAAAAAGAAACTGCGTCCGAAGAAACTGAAAGTGAAACTACGGAGGAAGTGAGTGAATAATGAGTCCAGAAGTGAAACCTGATTCCTTGCTTAATGCTGAGGGCTTACGAATTGATGGCAGAAGATTGGATGAGCTAAGGCCAATTCAAATGGAGGTTGGAGTGCTCAAGACTGCCGATGGTTCAGCCTCTATAAGGCAAGGCAAGACCTACATCATAGCAGCAGTCTACGGCCCACGAGAGCTGCATCCAAGACATTTGACGTTGAATGACCGCGCATATCTCAGAGTTGTCTACAGAATGGCCACGTTTTCAGTTCCAGACAGAAAGAGACCTGCCCCATCCCGACGAGAGCGTGAGATCTCGATGGTCATTGCCAATGCGTTGCAACCAGTCCTGTTCTTGGAGCAATATCCGAAGGCTGTGATTGATGTATTCATACAAGTCATACAAGCTGATGGTGGCACGAGATGTGCTGCCATTAATGCAGCTTCGCTTGCATTAGCCGACGCAGGAATCCCAATGAGGTCTCTAGTTCCTTCTGTTGCCGTGGGTAAAGCTGAAGGCAAGCTAATTGTGGACCTTGGTGATGAAGAAGACAAATACGGGCAAGGTGATGTTCCATTAGCCATACTTCCTGGTACAAATGAACTGACTCTATTGCAGCAGGATGGGTCATTCACACGTGAGGAACTTGTTGAGGCAATGCAGATGGGAATAAACTCCTGTAATTATCTGCATGAACTGCAGAAAGATGCTCTGAAGCGGTCGTACTCAAAAAAGACCCCCGAGGGTGTTGATGAAGAGATGGACGACTACGAGGACGACCTTGAAACTGACCTCGGCGAAGCCGAGATAATGGAGGATGAGTAGAATGACTGATTTCAGTTCGGAAATTATCAGCCATATTGACAGAGGCTATGTTGCAGACCTGCTGAACAAAGGTGAAAGGGTTGACGGTCGAGCCTTTGACAAGTATCGAGAAATTACCATTGAACCTCATCCCGTGGCTGCAAAGGCAGAAGGGTCTGCAATTGTACGGATCGGCGGAACATCTGTCGTTGCTGGCGTGAAGGTACTGACAGGAGCACCCTATCCAGACACGCCCGATGAAGGTGTGACAATGGTAACAGCTGAACTGGCACCCATGGCCTCTCCTTTATTCGAGTTGGGTCCCCCAAAGGAACCCGCCATCGAACTGGCACGAGTTGTTGACAGAGGAGTCCGTGAGTCAGAAACAATGGATACCAAAGCCCTTTGCATTGAGCCAGGGAAGCTCGTGTATATGGTCTTTGCAGATGTCTATACGCTCGAATATGATGGCAATTTGATTGATGCATCATCAATAGCGGTTAATTCTGCGCTACTTGGAACCAAGTTTCCAGAAGTCAAGCTGGAAGACGATGAAGAGGTAACCACTGGCAAAATGCTCACTCTGCCGCTTCAGAATATGGCAATAGAACACACTGTTGCCAAGATTGGAGAGCACTTGGTCATCGATCCTATCATCAAGGAAGAGATGGTAATGGATTGCCGCCTAACCATGGCGGTTGACAAAGACGATAACTTCACCGCTATGCAGAAGGGTGGAGGTGTAGGTCCTATGTCTCTCGACATGATTGACCAATCAATGGGCATGGCTCTTGAGAGGGCAAAAGAGATTCGAGAGATTATAACCGAAGCAATGAAGGACACAAAATAGGAACAGATGCGTGTCTCAGTCATTCTGGGACACACTCTTTTCTCTTCACCGATAGATATGCTAATAAGCGAAATCGTTGGGCGACTGATAGACTCGGAGCGCCAAGTCAGGCGGTCCAAATGACCACGCTAGGAGAATACCGGTTTGGGAAAAAAGACAAAGAAAGTTGGCAGCACTGGAAGGCTTGGTGCTAGGTACGGGGCTAAACTACGACGCAGAGTGCTTGATATCGAGAGGCGTCGTGCTGAGCCACAGCGTTGTCCGTCCTGTGCCACAAGAGCGCTCACCAGAGAAGCTGTTGGTCTGTGGAGCTGCAAGAAGTGTGGTCTGAGTTTTGCTGGTGGAGCGTATGTTCCGTTTACCGATGCAGGTAAGGCTGCTAGACGTGCCATTGCACAGAGGGTTTCAGGAGACTTTCTTGCCTTGAGAGATGAAGACGAGATTGTCGATCCTTCTGAGTTCCTTCCGAACATTGAGGAGGAAGTGGCTATAACAGTCTCCGTTGATGATGACTCAGATGTTCCCGTCGAGGAACCTGAGGCTAGTGACTAGCCGCTATCAGGGCAGTGAAATGCATTGCCCCAGGCATTAATCACTACATCTCGAAAAACATCAAATCGAGTTCGGTCTTTTGTACGCGATCTCTGGTCTGTTCTACCCGGTACTGAAAGGTTCAACCGAGGAGGGATGAGCATTGATGAGTTGCGGTCAAGAGTGCAACAAACTGGTGCTAGACTCGCCCTCATCGTTACAATATGGAAGGGCAATCCAAGGACCATCAGGTTTCTATATCCGCACCATGATGATGCACTGGAAGTCAGAGTCGAGAGTGCAGCGCTTAGAAGAGAGGTTTCAGGTAATAAGGGACCTAGAATACAATCCATTTATGGCGTAACCGTTGAAGAGAATTGTACAGAAAACGCCCGAGAGTTCGCATCAGTTATTGCATCAATGCTTGGGACTGACGTGAAGAATGAACCACAGCCGGTGGTTCTAGACGAAGCGGCTTATGGCATGGTTGAGATAAGAGTATCCGACCTTCCTGCAGGTAAGCTCCTTTGGACATTCTATCATACGCATAATGGACTGGAGGTAGGTCCACGCATTCGAATTTCAAAATTCTGGAGGGAGCTGTCCTGATAAGACAAGGACGGGCCGTTATCGAAATCCCAATGGAATCAGAAGAAATCGCTGTAACAATTCGTTCTGCAATAGAGCCCGAAACCAACTCTGCTCCGTCAGATCGAGCTCGTGCTGAAGTGATAGTACGCGGCTCAGTCCTAGTCATTCAGATCTCATCTAGTGACTTGACTTCGTTAAGGGCTGCAATGAATTCGTATATCGCATGGGTTTCAGCGAGTCTTGAAACGATTCATGCAGTCCTAGGCCAAAATCCTTAAGTCGCTTACCAGATGGCGCAGGCGAAGTTAACCTCGCAATTAGAGGGAGTAGATGCATATGGCACAACAGATACCACCAGAAATTGAACATGAGATTATGAAGCTTGAGAATATGCGGCGTCAGTTCGAACAGCTAATGGCCGCAATACAGACCAGGCAGTCTGAATTGAGGGAATCAGAAATCACGCTCGAGGAATTGAAGAAGCAGCCTGATGATACAGTCACATACAAATCTGTTGGCCAAATCATGTTTCAGGTTGACAAGGCACAACTCCAAGAGGAGCTGACGAGCAGAGTCAGTGACCTCAAGATTTGGCTGGAAGCCAAAACAAAAGGCGCTGAAAAGGATCGAAAAGAGATTGAAGAGTTAACAAAGAAGATTCAGCTCGATATCTCTACACGAAACCTAAAGGTTCAGTGAATCATATGTGTCCCACACCAACTGAGATTGGACTACCCAGTCTCGATGCTCGGCAGATAGAGAGTCTTGCGGAGGATTGTGAGGGCGAGATAACCAAATTCATTCTTGGCAAGATTCCAAAGAAGAGCGTGGCAGAAATCTCTGTTAGTTGTATTCTGGAATTCGATGAAGAGCTTGACGTCGACATCCAGATTGACCTTGAGCAGAGCTATGACACTGGAGATCATCTTGATGAGATTCTGGATGCTGCGACGCGATATGGTAGCGAGTGGTTAGAAAAGCGCCTAAAGGAGCTGAAGGCAACTTGAGCTTCAGATCTCTTCTTGCTGAGTCATCGAACCCCCTAATATTGGGTCATCAGAATGCAGACCCTGATGCTGTATGTTCCATGGTTGCAGTAAGAGAGCTCTACCTCGTACTACGCCCGGATGGCAACGTGACGCTCGTGTGTGATGATGTCAGCCGCTTGTCCAATCAGGTGTTGAGTCATTTCTCAATAGATGTTGTTTTCTCTGATTATTCAGAGGACACTCATGATCTTGTCATCCTCTTGGACACAAATAGTGAATTTCAGCTGGGCCCTCGAGTGAGAAACCTTCTCACAGATCCTACGAGAACCCTTGCTATTGACCACCATGAAGAGAATTCGGAGTTGTCATCAATTGCAACGCACCAGATAGTGGATAGTAATGCCTCCTCCACATGCGAGTTAGTCATTGGCCTATATGATGACCTGGGAGTCCCAATCTCGTCCGACGTAGCCAATCTGCTTCTTACAGGCATGATTTTTGATACTCGTCGTTTTTTCCACTCAGGACGTGAGTCTTTTCAATTGGCTGTGAAGCTCATAGACGCTGGCGCTGACTATGACTCGTGTGTAGGTGCCTTGGTCATCAAGCCAGACCGATCTGAGAGAATCGCCAGACTGAAAGCTGCCGGACGACTGCAGGTTCAAGACATGAATGGTTGGATAGTCGCTGTTTCCAAGATAGGAGCCTATGAAGCCAGTGCATGTAGAGCTTTGATTGAGGTTGGTGCGGATGTTGCCATTGTAGCAGGAAAGACCTCGAAGGGGGTTGTTAGATTCAGTTCCCGGAGTCGGCGTCAATTCTCCTTAGAAACCGGCGTCAACCTTGGGACAGATGTAATGGAGCCTATTGGGCCAATCATAGGGGGGGAGGGTGGAGGACACGCCAATGCAGCAGGGGCGAATGGCACAAAGAACCGAAGTGAGGGGCTGGCAAAGGCAATTGAACTTCTCGAATTGGCAATAGAGAAAAGCGCAGGAGAGAAGGGTGGTTAGGAGGCGTTGCTTGATGGCCTTGGTTGAGTTCGCAGATTTCAGTTTCAAATATCTGGGGGCTGATTTTCTTGCTCTGCGCAAGGTCAGTGCATCAGTCAATGAAGGGGAATACATCGTTATAACAGGACCATCCGGATGCGGTAAAACAACTCTGTGCCGAGCCATCAATGGGCTGGTGCCGCATTTTCATCGAGGATATATTGCAGGGAATGTATACATAGACGGAAGCAACACTCGCGAATCAACAGTTGCTCAATTGGCATCAACAGTGGGCTTAGTTTTTCAAAATCCAGCCAACCAGCTGGTCACACTGAACGTAGAAAAGGAGATTGCCTTTGGACCTGAGAATCTGGGCGTGGAGCCACAGGAGGTCAGAAAACGCGTCGAAGAGATTATCGACCTTCTAAATCTTGAACATCTGCGAGATAAACATCCACATGAGATGAGTGGTGGCGAGCAACAGCGACTTGCTATGGCTGCAACATTGGCACTCAAGCCCAAAGTCCTGGTGGCTGATGAACCAACTTCAAATCTTGATCCAAAGAGTGCTGAACTAATTCTAGAAATCATTGCTGAGCTTAACAAGCGAAATGGAATGACGGTCATTCTTGTGGAACATAGACTTGATCTGGTGGCCAAGGATGCATCTAGAGTAGTCCTGATGGATAGAGGGCAAATTGTGGCTGACGGGTCACCGCGAGACATTCTACCTATGGACATTTCTATGGAGATTGGAGTAGGAGTTCCAAAAGCGACGCAGGTGTACAGGCGGCTTCAGGCTAAAGGCATAGAACTAGGCCGAGTTCCTCTTACTGGTGAGGAGCTTGCGATTTTGGTTGGGGAGGTGGGCCATCAGTGATAATTGTGGAGGACGTGCATTATTCCTATGATGGTATCTATACAGCTCTCCAAGGAGTGTCCTTGC
>JBHLQS010000163.1:0-6512 GCA_048883405.1 Candidatus Thorarchaeota archaeon | reverse complement strand
GGTGCATGCAGCCGAAGATATCCTTACAAAAACCTCATTGATTACTATCTGAAAGGTTATATGTCACGCAGAGTCAAGCCCGAGAACAGACCTTCTCAGGTGTATGATTGAGAATGCCGCCCAAGGACATGAACATCATCGTGTTTGGATGCATGCAATGTATGTACGCCGCAGCAGACCTGGCGGGCACGATGAAGCTGCAGTACGATGTGACGAGCCGCATCATTAGAATGCCGTGCACCGCGAGGCTCGATATCAACTTCATCCTGAAGGCGCTGCAAGAGGGAGCGGATGGTGTATTGGTTGTGGGCTGCCATCCTGGCGACTGTGCATATAAGACGGGAAACCTAGGGGCGGAGCGGAGGGTCAGATTTGCCAGGAAACTCGTGGGACAGCTGGGGCTGAACGAGAACCGTGTTAAGATGGTGTTTGTGAGTGCCGCTGAGGGGGACCTATTCGCAAAGGAAGTCAATGACTTCGCCGAGGAGATCAGGAAGATAGGGCCGAATCCGATAAGATTGTGACCTGGCACTACTTCTGAGTGAAGTCATCTACATGAAGCGCTGAACGTATCACCTTTATGGGCTCACTATTCCCGCATCACGAGGGGACGATGACATGAAGAGCCCATCGTATAGTCGTAAAACGTTGATTGCATTTGTGATTGTTCAGATCATATTGACCGTCCCGTTTATTCCCCAAGTCAATGACTCACCGGATTCGTGTACTATCTTCACAGTTTCACAAGATGGTATGACCTTCTTCTGCAACAACGAAGACGAAGGGCTTCGGCATGGCAGGGTCTGGTTCCAACCAGGGGGAGGCGGAGAGTATGGCTTGGTGCTATTTGGATATGCGGTCTATCGAAATCTTGTCATCCCAGTAGGAGGTATGAATGACCAAGGGCTCTGCCTTGACATGACCATGGTGGAGGAAACCAGTATCCTCCTCGACCCCGAGAAGCCGGATTACCAAGGCTCCTATTTCATTGACATGCTTAGAGTATGTGCAACTATTGAGGAAGCAAAGGTTTGGGTTCGGTCCTATGATTTACACCTTTTAAATTGGCAACAAGCACACATAGCTGATAGTACAGGAGATGCAGTCGTTATTGGGTTGGATCAGGATGGCAAACTATGGATGACAAACAAGTCAGGCGACTACATTGTCACCACTAATTTCAATCTCGCTCAAGATGACGGAAGCCATCATCAAAGTGGACGCTATGAAACAACACTATCCATGTTAAGCACGATGAGCGAGCTGTCTCTCGAATATTGCCGGGAAATCCTCGAAGCTGTTTCAATGACATCGACAATGTACTCATACATCGTCGACCTTCAAAACAGACTTCTGTATCTCTACTCTCGCGGAGATTTTGGGCGTGTTGCGATTCTCAATGTGACTGAAGAATTAGCAGCAGGAGATCATTCCTACGACATTGAGCGGCTTGTATCTCAACAGACAGGACTGCCCTCCTCGCTTGACACTCCCAGCGATACCATTGGCTTGGTTGCGGTCGGATGTGTACTGGCTTGTTCAGTGCTAATTGCAATTCTAAAGCAAAGGGGGAGATGGAATTGAAGGAGGAGCACCTAGTTGTCAGTGACATACAAAAGAGCCGAGAAGAAGTGCCTGCTGGTAAAAGGTCCAATATCCAAAGGCATTGGCTGAGATTCGGTCTGATCTGTCTAGGCTATTTAGTGCTAATTGTGGTTTCTTCAGTCTTTTTCCGTATTGCAATCTATATTCCAACGCCGTGGGTCACAGCTGTTCTTTATCTCTATATAGCCCCAATCTTTCTCTACTCAATAAGCGCTATGGTCCGGCCGTGGGCAGTCGTGGTAGTCTGTTTTCCTAGTCTGGCTATTGGGGAAGCCTTATGGACAGTTGTCTATGGATCTGCAGGCGAACTACCGCTCAATCTGATAATTGCATTGAATGCGTGGGGGATCGGATGCCTACTAATCTCGTTTCTCAGAAAAAGGAATGATGTGTTAGCAATGGTAATTGGGGGTGCTTGGAGTTTCTTCGGATTTCTTGTGCCAACAATCATTTACTACGATGCAATATTGAACTGGAATGTCCTCTATATAATCGCCTATTCACTATTCTCAATGGCCTTCAACTTAGCTCTCATCCCCGCTGCGCTTGTTCTAAATTATGTTATACGAAGGAGTCTCAAGGTAAAGGATTTGGAGGAGCTATTTAGCCTCTAATTCAGGTGTAGTCAGATAAACGCAAAGAGAAGTGGTTCTAAGAACTGTAGATAATGGGTATGACAGTTCTATGGCTGAAGTCGGCAAGATTGACGAGGAAACCAGCAAGACAAAGCCAATCAGATTCTGACATGACATTATTCCTGGGTGAAACAATCATTACTTCCAGTTCCTAACCTGTATAAGCACAAAAGTCTGACCAATACATGAGATGAGACTGCTTGCCTAGAAGGGGCGAATACGGCGACCCAACCCAACGGTGTGCGTACTGTGGAAAGCCCGAGATCAGCGTGCTCTGGAGTATGTATTCTCGTCGACATTACTGTTCTTTAGAGTGTTCGGCAAAAGATAATCGATATCAGAATAAAGCATGTACCCTTTGCATTCTGCCATTTACCGCCATGCTGAGTGTCGGTGTTTTCATGAGTATTGTTCGAAGGAATCCAATTGATGTGGGTTTCCTCATGATATACGGTTTTCTCCTGCTATTCCAGATTCTCATGGCGTATCAGGTATATATAGGTGGCAGGCCGTAAACGATTCTCACGAAGACTCGTGGGTCAGTTAGGATTGAACGAAGACCGAGTCAAGATGGTGTTCGTTGTACCTTCAGAAGACTTGACTTAATTTAAGAGAGCGTTCTGCGCTCTCAGGATTGCATCTTGTCCGAGAACGAATGTCACATACCCGTCAGGTTCGACATGTCTCATGATGGAGTGTGCAAAGATTGGATATAGACACGTCCGTGACGACAAATTCCAAGCCCTCACGACGAGGAAAATTCGCGCGTGTTGTAGTCCTACTGTTTGGACTTGTGACAATTCACATGTTCTTCTTCAGTTTCATTGCTCTGATTATCGGTGTGACTTTCTTTCTTCTATCCAAAGAACCAGCATGGAAAAGCCACGGAATAGTCATGGCAATCTGTGCCAGTGTCAGCACCTATATTGCGGATTATGGACTGGGTCTATCTCCACTGAAATTGGCCTTCTTCTATGGCACGATTCCGTTTGTAGCCTACCTGGCAGTCTATATTACGTGGGAGGTCTTCCTGAGGAAGCGGGTCGACATATCGCAGTGGACAGACAGGTTGTATGCCTTTACAAAATCTCTACCGAAACTAGCAAAGGTGATGGCAATGCTCGTCATCGTCTTGGCACCGGTCACACTCTGGTCAACAGTAAACATCAACCTTGGAGTGATGTTTGACAACAGACCTCGGTTGTTATGGGTAAATGTTCCATCTGTTGCAGACGCTGGTTCTGAGTTTGATGTCACTGTTGAGGCATGGGATGCCTATGAGCGGCTGAGTGCTGTCTATAAGGGCACAATACAGTTCTCACTCGAGTCCTACAATCTGACCACCTACACAGCTATCCAGACTGTATCAGCGGACCTGCCAGATGCCTATACATTCTCAGGACAGACATTCGGTTCAGACATCGCATACGAGATTAGAGATGGAAAAGACAATGGTATGCATGTGTTCACAGTCACTATAGACACTCCTGGCATTCACTATCTGCAGGTGGACGACTCTGTGACTGAGAACACTTACTATAGCAATCCAATTATTGTAAGAGATTTGCTTGATACAGACCCCCGCATCTACTGGGGTGACATACATTCACACTCAGAGCTCTCTGATGGCTCAGGCACTGCAAGTCACTCATTCTATTATGGAAGATATGTCGCCTGTCTGGACTTCATGGCCCTCACTGATCATGGGGAGATTATGATGTGGACCCCTTGGTCAGTTGATATACTTGAAGCTGCAGCAAACACAGCATACGACCCGGAGCACTTTGTGACATTTCAGGGGACTGAGTGGACCGATGTCGTGACTGGGCACTACACCTGCATCTTTAGTGGTGATCAGTTGATCAAGGACCCAATTCTCTCGTATCTCAACCTTCCAACGCCTGACAGCCTCTGGGCGGCTCTTGATGATTTCACTGATAACACCGGGTGTAGTGCACTAGCCCTGCCTCACCATACAACGCAGTCTGCCTACATCCAAGACTGGACCTACTTGAACCCCAAATACGTCAAGATTGCAGAGGTCACTTCAGTGCATGGTGCATTTCTCTATGAGCAGAGGCATCCCCTGAATTACGTGGGCGCAATTGATCCTGCCCCTGAGTATGTGAACGGTTCCTCCATCATTGATGCCTTCAGGATGGGCTATCGAATGACCCTGTACGCATCAAGTGATGAACACGATGGGCATCCAGGTCACTCTCTGAGCCACACGCCAGCATATGTCGGCCATCAACGGCCTTGGAGCATTTGGCAGACACGCAACGAGCATCCCTATCCTGGGGGTCTTGTGGCAGTCTATGCACAGAACCTCACTCGCGAGTCTGTCTTCTTCGGACTTGATAGCCAGCGAATCTTTGCAAACTCGGATCATGGTCGCCCAATCATTGACTTCTCAATAAACGGCACGCGGGTTGGCGATGGCTCAACCCTAGCAACAGCCAGTGAGCTAGACCATCGAGAAATCACTGTGTTCTTGGCCCAAGATGGTGCACCCGCAGGAACAGAAAACACTGCCGCCTCAGTGACTCCTAATTGGAGCCCTGATTGGGGGGCTACAATTGAGATAATCAAGAACGGAGAGGTCCTTGCCCAATTTCCTGTCACTAGTCCAGTAGTCAATGTCACCTATGTTGACACCACGCCAATCACTGGGGCTTCCTACACGCATAGCTGTATTATGAGGGATGGACAATACTATATCAACGACTACAGTGAAAACCCTATTGATCCCCTAGAACTGAACACAGGTGGTGTGGATTTCTATCTAATCCGCGTCGTGGCCGACAACGGGCGACTCAGCTATGCAGGCCCAATCTGGGTTGAGGTGTCCAACTAGTTCAGTGCGTAATATTCCTGCAATTGGATTCAATGCTTTAGGGGCTCTATCGAAAGGCTATTAACAATTGTTAATAGATTGATAAACATGATAGTTGCTCCGACGATTGTATCTCTCAGAGAGGGTATTGAGGCTGTACTAGTAATCGCCATCATGCTCTCATATATACGCAAATCTGGGCGAGATGGTCTAAGACAGTATGTTATTGGCGGAGCTGTTACTGCGCTCCTTGCAAGTGTTGGAGTTGCACTAGTGATGGGCTTGGTCTGGGGCATTCTTGAGGGTCCAATCCTAGCTACATTCGAGGGAGTAGTTGTTCTCGTAGCAGCATTTCTCCTAACAACCATGATTATATGGATGTGGAAAGCAGGTCCCAATGTTTCTTCAGAAATAGAAGAATCGGTTGAGAGAAGATCTCTTAGCCAGAGTGGAATTGGAGTTGCACTTCTGAGCTTTGCTCTTGTGATGCGGGAGGGCGTGGAGCTGGTCCTATTCAGCATGGCCCTTTTCATTCAGGATGGATCACAAGTGTATCTAGGAGTGTCCCTTGGGCTATTGATTGCTATGGTCATAGGATTGGGAATCTATCAGGGATCGTTGAGAATCAGTCTACGGTCGTTCTTCAGATGGACATCGGTCTTTCTCATCCTTGTTGCTGCAGGGATGGTAGCTTATGGCATCCATGAGCTTCAAGAGGCTGGTCTACTCCTTATCGGACCCATTGAGGTGTGGAACATCAACCCTCCAGTTTTTCCTGATGGGAGTTATCCATTGCTCCATGAAAATGGTTTGATTGGTGGATTGCTAAAAGCCATGTTTGGATACAATGGGAACCCCTCATTCCTGGAAGTCACTGGCTACGTTCTGTATTTGCTGATACTGTCTGCGTACTATGCATATCAGCAGCACGTTCGGCCAACACCCATCGCAAATGAAACCCATGTGGAAGCATCGGCCTCGGTAGCCGCATGATGAGCTCATGAATCCATACATAGAAATAGACAGATTCTCACAATCAGCATGAACTAGAGAGTAAGATGATTACTTGGTGTTCTTAATTTCATGCCAAGAACACTCAGCCTTGTAAATTGCACCCAGTCGGGATATCGGAATAGAAAGGCGCTCAAGTTGTACCTCTAAAATTAAATCACAATGAGGGGAAGAATAAAGATGAAAGCAAATCATAGAAGGGAGGGTGCTAGACAAATGGCAAAACCCCAACGACAAAGGCCAAGATTAACCCTGAAAGAAAGAGTGCGCAAGGACTTGGAGAAGAATGAATTATGCGCAATTGCGTTCGATGAACTTGAGAAAGACATAGAGGTCCAGGCCCTACTTGAAGATTCAAATCGAATGGCTATTGACAGGATGGGATATTCAGATCATGGACATACTCATTCACTGATTGTCGCCCA
>JBHLQS010000162.1:0-6513 GCA_048883405.1 Candidatus Thorarchaeota archaeon | reverse complement strand
GCTACCTTCCTGATTTGCCAGTAGGCTTGCTGCGACTTCAGAAATTGCATAGAGAACGAGCCCCAGAGAGAAAAACATATTCATCAGATGAAATCTGTCCTCGCGCCTGAAGTCCTCACGCCCAAAGAACCACAGGCCAATGATGCCCATGATGAAAGATGCGACTGGAGCTGAAACTCCACCCAAAGAAGATAGTATAGACTGATTGTTGCCAATCGATGCAATCGCACCTGCAACTAGAATGGCAAGCCCACTGACCACGAATACAAATGTCAAATATCTTCCTTGAGATGACAAATGTCAACAGCTCTCCACGCAAATGCAGCTACGAACTCGTGCTATCCTCGATTTGATTGTTTTCCTTATCAATGAGTTTCCGATGGGTATGTGGCTAATTCACCTGAAATGACTCCCAATGAATGTCAAAAGCATTGCTTGGAAATTGTCGCTCAATGGAGATTCGAGCTCCATTGAGAATCGTATTGACGGGACTTGATCCCATAAGAGTGCCCATTCTTCTGGTGTATTCTTGAAAGAGCTCTCTGAATCCTTTACTCAATGTTTCAGGCGTAATGCTCCCCCTCACAGTAGCGGATACTAGAGATGTCTTGATCTCGACGTCTACTCCTTCCTCCAGACCCACAAAAGCCAACCAAGGCAACGCTGATGTAAGTTTATCCCGTGAGCTGAAGAACATGCTTCTTGTGGGTTTAACTCCGAGTATCTTCGCAGTCCTGTTGAGGGTTTCCTGCAAAGCAGCTGAATACAATACTGTAGTGGCTTGAGCTGGAGATACAAGCTCGACAGCCTTTCTCTGGGCAAGAATTGCAATCTCATCCAGAAATCGCTTGAGGTCACTTGTCTTAACCCTCTCTGCTGCTATTGAGAGAGGGGTCTCTCCATCGAGTTCCGGGAGAACTCTGGCTGTGTCTTCTGAGATTCCATCTACGGTTTCCGTAGGTTGAATCAGACTAGTGGCTTGGTAGATGTCATCAGGCTTGGCAGATGGTGCCAATGTGATTGCCTTCTCCCAATAGGCCTCTGCAGCCATGTTCATTGCCAGTTCAACAGGGACTTCCAAGAAGGTTGCTGCCTCTTGCACTGTACAGACTTCAGGTATGAGCTTTAGAAATGAGACCACATCCGCTGATTGAGTATAGAATTCCCAATCTCGTTTGAGATGCATGGTTGTTTGGGGTTCAACCTGGTCCCGCACAAACTCTTCAATCACGTTGCGTTCAAACCGAGTATATACTGCCAGGTCAAGGTCCACCCACCTAAGCAAGCCGAATTGGTCCTCAAACGCGTGAATGAGCCTCTTCACTTTTTCTCTGACTATTTCAGTGTCTTCTCTCACTGTGACTGCACCAAGCGTCCACTCACCGAATTCGACAATTATCTTGCTGTCTGTTCCTTCAAAGGCTCGAGCCTTTGAGGCGACTGAGCGAGTAGCTTCATCAAAGAAGGAGGTCATTGCGACGAGAAAAGAGGATAATAGATCAGCGTCAAACTCAGGCTCTGCAAAATCATGGTGATACATGCAGACACCAGTGTCGCGTCTGATGATGTATACGCTTTCTACCTGCATCTATCCTTTCCTCACCATGTGTCCTACTTGGCGCGCAAGCACCCTGTCCCTCGGCGCGTACTAACGGACCTATCAGTCACCTTTTGAGGCTTCTAGTGTAACTGCCAGAGTCAGTATCACTATTCACTAGGACTATAAGGATATGAAAGTGGTGTGGATGTATGGCCCAGGAAGAGTCTCTAGCCATCATATGTCCTGCATGCGAGGAGAGCGAGCTCGATGTCAACTCAATACTCTACAGTGTACCGTACTTCAACGAGCTCGCGATGTTCACCATGAAGTGTCCGAACTGCAATTTCACGCACAATGACATCTTCTCTGCAGAGGAGCGGCCACCAAGCCGATGGACTTTGAGAGTCGACGATGAGGCCAATCTTAGAATTAGGGTTGTTAGATCTGGATCGGGCACAATCAGATTACCTGAGTTTGGGATTGATGTGGAACCTGGCCCTGCAGCAGACTCGTTCATCACCAATGTTGAAGGAGTCTTGCTTCGTACCCGGCCAGTTGTTGAGACCGCAATCCGATTCGCTGAAACTGAGTCAGAGAGAAAAAGGGGAATGGAGGTCCTTGAGATGATTGACAAGGCGATGAAAGGTGAACTGCCGTTCACACTAATTCTCGAGGACCCGGTCGGCGTAAGTGGGATTCTGCCTGATGATCTCACAATGGTGGAACATGTGCGCTTGAGCCCGGAAGAGGCCTCCCAGCTGAAAGGCGCACCTGCCTGGGTTTCTGTGGCTCGTCAGGACTATACGGAGCGTAAGGGCTAAAAGGTCAGCCATGGGTCTGAGCAGTCAAGAGTGGGCCGATAGATCAGCCTGGCAGATCGTCTGGTTTGCATCCAGAAGGTCGCGAGTTCAAATCTCGCTCGGTCCACCAACTTCTCTTACGAATCAAATTCCTTGAATTCTGGAAGCTTTTTCAACGTCTTCGGTAGCTTCTCCCTCAACTCTAAATGATCGGACTTCTTGAGCATTCCAGCCAGACTTTGTCTTATATCAGGTAATGCCCTTAGCGGTTGACTCCTAATGACAATCTTTGCGATTTCTGTGTTATCACAGTCCAGCTCATCTATCACTAGACTTGTTATCCGTTTGTCTGTAACAATATCTTTCCATGTAGAAATAATCTTGAAAGCCTGAACCAAGTCTGATTTCTTTTTAAGAACAAGAGATACGATTGCCTCCTGCATCCTTTTGTCATCAAGCAAATCTCCTGCTCCTTTAACACTCCTCAGAAAACTGGGATCCGGTTGGCTTGACTGACTTGTCTGATATGTCAACTCGATTATTCTTTTGTCGAAGGTTTCCTGAAACCGAGTGATTCGATCTCGATCCCAGCCACTATATGCTTGTTTTAAGGCCAATCTCAAATCAAGAAGGGAGTTCAGAGCCCCAAGGTTTCTCTTTGATATCAGATATGAGAATGCCTTTTCGAGCTCGGGAATATCTCGCCACACAAGACCCCGCAGGCATCTCTCTTTAGTTCTTTTGCCTCCTTTCATATGTAGTTCTAAGAGTGCATTTGTGGAATCTTGACCAGGAATTCTGGCAAGTGAATATGCAACGTCTTCAACTGACTTGGGGTACTCCTCAGCAGTATCCATCAATTCTCTAGTTGCTGAATCACACCCGATGTATCCAAGAAGATCCAATACCCAGTAGAGTTTCCATCTTCTGTTTTTCACACCCGGTCCTTTTATTCTCCTCAACGCAGTCAAAGCAGCATCGGCCATTCTCCAATCTGCGTTTTTTCCGATTGTTCCCTTCATGCTGTGAACCGCATCCATTACCTCTCGAGTTCCGCTATACGTCACGATTCTCACTGCTTGATTCAGGATCTCTCTAGACTTTTCAGAACAGTTCTGAAACAGATTGGGGAGGTGTGCCTTCGTGATTGCAGTAGTTCTGAGTTTTAGTTCCACTCCAATATCCTCGGTAATCTCCTTCAGACCCATTTCAAGGTTCTTCACGTTGGCCTTTCCACCGATAGTCAAAGGCCCTTTTGTTGTGAAGATTCTGTAGCCATAATATGTTGACAGGACATCATGCAATGTACATGAGGGTGATAGCTGCTCTAATTCTTGTTTTCTCGCTTCAATGATATCTTCTATCAAGAATGAAAAAGGGCTGGCAATCATGCGTTCTACTTCTAGAAAATAAGTGTTGAATTCCGTTATTTGCTCCCTAAGCTGTTTGATTGCTATGACTTTCGCTTCTTCTCTAATTTCATCCAAATTACTCCCACTGAGGTGCGAGAAGCCTTCGACAGGATCTAGATCTATGCCCCTGATTCCATCAAGACCCAATACATAGAGAATACACTCATTCCTTCTCCCCTCAGGCACATTGAATTCTGTCCGTATCGATAATAGAAAACTATCCCAGCCCCTTCCAATATATGCTGGATTTCTTGCGTAATTCTCTATTTTATGAAACCTCTTAGCAAAAAGATTCTCTGAAAACATACTACTAAACGGATAGGACAACTCCCTGACCCTACTTGTACTTGCTTTCTTTTCAAATATCTCTTGCTATTATCAGATTCTCTCTAATCTTCTTTGGACCTGAGCTTCTTCCAGATTATTCCACTTCCAATCCATGACCTCGTGGGGGATCAAATCGTTTTCAACGACCAGTCTTCGGAATGGATCATCATCACTCGGTCCACCATTTTCTTATCCAGAAGTAATCTTACCTTCGCAGTCATTTTCGAAGGACAAACCTCTCACTGTTGTATCTGTTTCTGCTGTAATCGTGAGACAATCCCCTTGAGGGCGCTCCGTGATTCCATAGGAATCCTTGCACTTAGAGCTCTCATGAGTCAAGGTTGGCTCTTGTCCTGCTAATCTGCTTCTCTTCCGAATGTATGCTCTGATCCCCTCCAATATCTTCCCAAGGAAAAATATGTTCTTGGATTTGATTTGACGCCAAATGACAGATGGACGTAAATAGAACCTGAAGTATGCTTGATACAATATTTCTTTGAGCTTCTTTTTGCTAATAGTTGTCAGCTCCATGACTGGTGCCAGGACTGAATAATCCCTCCACGATTTAGCTTTAAGCAACCCCTCCTTTTTGGCGTGTTCGAATAAGGGTGTACCAGGATACGGAGTGCAAATTGTGAATTGTGCAATCTCAGGATTTAGACGGCATGCCATAAGGATAGTTGACATAGCTTCTTCTTGCGTTTCACCGGGATAGCCAAGTACAAACGAGAAGATTCTCTCTAATTTAGCCCGCTTCGCGATTTCATTCGACCTCCAGACCTGTTGGAGTGTTATTCCCTTTCGCATCAAGTCCAGAACTCTTTGCTTTCCTGATTCTACACCAATATACACAGAGCGACATCCGGCCTCCCTTAGCCCCTTAGCCATGAGTGGGTTGTTTGAGAGTATATCTGCACGTACAGAACATGTCCAATTCAGAGAGATATTCCGGGCCCTCATCAAATCACAAATCTGTTTTACCCTCATTGGATCGTAACAGAAAAGATCATCCAGAAATTCTAGCTCATTAATCTTGTAATTCTTGACGAGCAATTCTATTTCCTCAACGACATTTTCAGCAGAACGACCTCTCCATTTTTTCCCAGATGATCTTGATGAAGAGCAGAAAGTGCACTTATAGGGACACCCTCGGCTAGATATCATAGTTCCAACCCGGATTGGTCCCTGAAGATACTGATTCATTTCCATTAGGTCATAGGCTGGGAACGGGAGTGCGTCCAAATCTCCGATGGGGGGAGGACTGGGATTTCGCTGCATATTTGATTTCGACCGATATGTAATGCCCTTGACCTTATCGAATTGATCTGCTCCTATTCTTTCTAGCAGCTCTAACATGACACGTTCCCCCTCGCCTCTCACAACGAAGTCAATCTGAGGTGCATCCCTTAGGATGAGGTCATCAGAGAAGGAAGCATGTGCTCCGCCAACTACCACATTGCAATCAGGATCGCAGTCTTTCACTACTGCGGCAAATCTATAAACATCATAGATTGCAGGAGTAGCTTGAGCGCTGATTCCAACAATATCAGGTCTATAATCTGATACTAGGTCTGCGAATTCGTCATCAGTGGTTTGGTGAAGCATTCCATCATGGATCAATACTTCATGGGATCCAAATTCCCGTAGATAGCTTGCAACATAACCGAGGCCTAGCGGGGGTGATACAAATCCCAGTGAGTTTCTGATGTCGTTATCAGAATATGGTATTGTTAGAAGGACACGCACATCACACCACTCCGTTCTCTGAATCTGATGATGGTGCCGGTAATATTGGAGATATTAGGAGATGTGAGTGTTCAAGAGGTCCATCTTGAGTTAGACTGCACCATGCATCTTGATTTTTGATGCAACCGGGATCTGGAGCGAGATAGTCATCGAAATAGCCTTTGGCTCTTGCTCGACAGCCACCGCATACATCTTGATTGCTGCAACTTCCGCAATTGCCCTTTAGGAGGCTTCGTGTCCTAAGCTGATAGAGGACCCTGGAGCTTCGCCACAAATGGTCCAAATCGCAACTGCGAATGTTCCCTAAGCAGACCTCAGGAGTATGAGGGAAGAAGACGCACGGATAGATATCCCCATTGGGTTCAATCGCGAGATAGAATCTTCCTGCACCACAACCCCCAATGAAGCTCGCTAGGTCCTTCATTCCTTCTGGCAATCGAGCATTGCTGAAGTGTGTAGGGAAAATGCTCAGGTCCTCTTCGCCACTTGCATCATTATTGCAGGTTCGAGCTATCCTACCCAGCTGAGGGGCTGTACTAAGGACTTCAATTGGCTGATGTGCCTCTTTGTTCATAATTCGTTCCCATAGGACAAGCAACAAGTCCTCTCGTTCATCAGGACTCAGATCGCACTCAATGATTTCCTTTCCTCTTCCAGTAGGCACAAAATTATAGAGCATAAACCATTG
>JBHLQS010000161.1:0-6557 GCA_048883405.1 Candidatus Thorarchaeota archaeon | reverse complement strand
CGAATCTTGGAAGGGGCATACTTTTATCATGTATTTGCAGGCCGATTGACTGGTTAGTGTTTACCATGGAACTCAAGGGCCCTCTGTGTTACATTCTTGATTGGGATGATATCTATAGCTACGCGTATCAGACTTCTTTGAAAATAAAGAAGTCCGGCTGGCAACCAGATGCAGTTGTTGGCATTGCCCGAGGTGGCTGGGTACATGCCAGAATCCAGTGTGACTTCTTGGGAGTCAAGGACCTCTACAGTGTCAAGGTCGATCATTGGGGAGTGACAGCAACAAAGGATGGAAAGGCGAAACTCTCAGTTCCACTTGTCGGGAAGGTAGATGGCAAGAAAGTCCTCGTTGTGGATGATATTACAGATACTGGCCAGAGCCTCACAATGGCTGTAGATCACATCAAAGAGAAGGGAAATCCTGCTGATGTGAAGACAGCAGCCCTCATGCACATTGATGGTTCAAAGTTCATACCTGATTACTACGGAGTGGAAATAACTTGGGCATGGGAAATCTGGCCTTGGAATTTCTATGAAGACATTTCATCATTGATTTCCAAGATCTTTGATGGCGAAGACGTGAAGGAGATGACTACAGCAGAACTCAAGAAGCATCTCAGAGAATACAACAACATAGTGCTATCAGATGACCAGCTATCCAAGATCAAAGCCCATCTTGGGTATCTGGGTAAGATTGTCTATCCTCTTGACAAGGTATGGAAGCTAAGGGAGGAGTAAAAGGGCATGGCATTCGAAGCTAAGCTTGAATATGTACCACTGGACCGCACACAGAAGGAAGAGATAGAGAGCCTACTTCCAATTGAGATTGGGATGTTTGGCGGCAGTGGCAACTATGACCCTACAGTCATTGAGAATCCCATGGAAATCAAGGTGTTCACTCCATATGGTAAAGCCTCAGACAACTATATTGTTGGAAAAGCAAAGGGACGCTCCTTTGTCTTTCTGGCAAGGCATGGTAGAGGCCATACAATTCCACCTCATGCGATCAACTATCAAGCCAATATATGGGGCCTCAAAGCTCTTGGCGTCACAAGGATAATCAGTCCTGCCGCATGCGGGAGCCTGCAACCGGACAAAGTGAAACTTGGCGAATTCGTGATTGCGGACTCAATCTTCGACAGGACCTTCGGAAGACGAAAAGACACATTCTTTGAAGGCGGGCCCATTGCACACCTACCATTTGCAGAACCCTTCTGTCCAGAACTTCGAAAGGTCGCAGTAGACACAGCTGGAAAGCTGAAGTATAAAATACATGAGAAGGGAACTTATGTCTGCATCAACGGACCTCGATTCTCCACTAGAGCTGAGTCAATGTTCTATCACAATCAGGGATGGGAGGTCATTGGAATGACTGCATACCCAGAAGCAGCCCTTGCGATGGAAGCAGGGATGTGCTTTGTGAATGTGAGTATGCCCACGGACTATGATGTCCATGGGGAAGAAGTTGTCACACACGAGGCGGTACTGAAGACAATGGCAGACAACGTTGATCGTGTAAGAAAGCTCACTTTTGAAATGATTGATAATATCCCAAAGGACCCAGGGTGTGACTGTCAGACCAAGATGAAGGGCGGCCTATTCTAAAGACAAGCAAAAAGCACGAGTCCTCTTAGAGACCCGCACCCCTGGTCGTTTAGGCATGAGAAAACGCTGAAATGTAGATACTACCAGTCGTCGTCATCTTCCCACTCATCATCTTCCCAGTCCTCTTCGGTGTCATACCAATCATCATCATCGAAGAACACTGAGTTCACCTCTGAATGCGCATAGAGGTCCAGACCAAGAAAAGGCTTACTGCCAAACCCTACCGAAGAAGTGATAGCGTAAGACTCGGCATGAGAAAGCAGGTGCCATTATGCCAGTTAGAATAGGTGTTGGTCAGATGGAGCCTATCATTGGCGATTTGGAAGGCAATCTGACCAAGGTGAACGATATTCTTGCTTCCTCATCCAGCAACAAAGTCGATGTTCTTGTCCTTCCCGAGCTAGTCAATTCGGGCTATGTTTTTGACAGTCGGGAGGAAGCAGATTCTCTCTCGGAAATCATCCCAGAGGGAGGCTTCTCAAGACGCCTTTTGGAATGGTCTATGGGAGGAGGACTAGTCGTCGCGGGACTATGCGAGAACACAGATGGGGATCTCTACAACTCTGCGGCAATCTTTGGTGGTGGCAAACATCTCACCACCTATCGCAAGATTCAGCTGTTCGATAAGGAGAAGGACTGGTTCCTTCCTGGAAATGAAGAGCCGCCAGTCATTGAGCATAATGGGTATCGCTTTGGAGTAATGGTATGTTTTGACTGGGCATTTCCTGAGATTTCCAGGATACTAGCCATCAAAGGAGCTCAGATAATTATCCATCCTGCGAACCTTGTCCTATCTTTCTGTCCAGATGCGATGATCACAAGATCAATTGAGAACCGCGTGTTCACTGCCACATCAGGACGTATAGGGGAGGAACGAGCCGTGCGTTTCATTGGAGGCTCACAAATCACTACGCCGAAAGGGAAAGTCCTTCTTCGAATGGATGAAGCACAAAGTGGTCTATACTGGGCTGATGTAGACCTTGCTGAAGCGGATGACAAAACAATGACTGCTCGCAATGATGCAATCGGTGATAGGCGTCCAGATCTATACAAACGAATTACTGAGATTCCCTAGTCTTACTCGGTATTCGCGAATGCCATTTGTCTGAAGGGTATTTCTTCTCATTTTCTTTCATCTTGCTGAGAATGGCATCATATGGATTGATTCCCGTAACGTCTGCCAGCCTTAGGAGGTAAATCATAACATCTGCTATCTCTGAAGCAAGCTTGGAGCGATAGTGCTCATCTTTGAGATAGCTGTCAATCTCTTCATCATCGAGCCATTGGAAGAGTTCCAGCAATTCTCCAATCTCAATGGATGCCGAAACTGCCAATGATTCAGGCTTTTGATACTTCTCCCATCCACGTTCTTCAACGAATTCACGGATTCGCAGGATAAGGTATTCTAGTGAGCGCATGTCTTGGCTCACTCGACTACACCTAATCCTCAGTTTCGGGTGCCATGAACTGACTACGCATAATCCACAAAGTGTAGATCAGGAACACCTCAACCACGATAAAAAGGACCACTAGGGGTGTTTGGAGGGCAGGGATGAATGAATAGCCAGTCAATGCCCATGCAATAGTGTCTATGAATCCGACAACCAGACTCACAATCGAGATTATGATGAATAGCATACCTATGAAACGAATTTTAGTGCCAGAGGTTATCCATGCCTTCAATGAGTAGACAATCGCAACAACGCCCAAGATGCTAAGCACGTATAGTGCAATTATGTGATACAGCCATGTGAACCAGATAGCCTCGGGCCAGGGTAGAATAATGCCAAAGCCAATAAGAATCAGAATGAATGCAGTCTTTGGCCAAGGGTCCTCCAAGAAATTGGCAAAGCGAGACTCCCGCCGTTCCATAAAGGCGTCTTCAACCTCTTCAGGGAAACCTTCTTCATCCTCATAGTAATCGTCGTCATCCTCGTAGTCCTCTTCATCCTCAAACTCGTCATACTCATCCTCGGAATCGAAATCTTCGTCTGGCATTTTATTCCCTCACGGGTCGAGTGGACTGTCGTGGTTGCGTGTGAGTTAAAACAGTTGTTGTTTGTGGGTTCAGGATTCGAGATTTGTCATTCTTTTCATTGTCCACAGGAAATACCATTAAAACATGAAGATTCGGGAGAAGGTATATGTCATCTAGTGTGGAACTCCTTGACAACGCAAGAGCGTTGCGTCAGCAGGGAGAATACCAGAAAGCACTGGATGTATACAGACAGGTAATGGAATTGGATAATTCCAACCTCGATGCGTTGAATGAGATGGGGCTCGTCCACATTCTCATAGGAGAACAGACATTTGCGATAAATGCCTTTGATCTTGCTATCTGCATTGATCCCAGTGATCCTAGAGCCTACAGTCACAAGGCAGAAGCATTCCTGACTCTGAGTCAGTTTCAAGATGCCTTGGCTACCGCAGAACAAGGACTTGCAGAAACACCTGAGGACCCTGATCTCTGGGCGAAGAAAGCGCGGGCTCTTGAAAGCGTAATGAGAATCGACGATGCTATTGCAGCATATAATGAATCAATCAAGTACGACTCCGAAAATCCTGCAACTTGGAAGGCACTTGCACTCTGTCTTGATGCTCAAGAAAAGTGGTCAGAAGTTGCTCGCGCGTACAGGATAGCAGGGGCACTCCATGAGAAGCGAGGCGAAGCTCAGGACGCAGAGAGCTGTTTCAAGTTCGCTGAGTTCGCAGAGAAGTCATGAAAAGAGATGAACATGGTCTCGCTCCCTGCTATATGCAGAGCGGAGAGACCAGTTCTCTTCGGATTCTACCGTTTTTTGAACACAACCGCTAATACTACCACAGCAACTGCGGCTATGATATAGATTCCGTATTCAGCTAGAAACTCAACTAGTCCGTAGGGCGGTGGTGGAGGCGGCGGTGTGGTTGTGGTTGGAAGCGTCGAACCGAGCAAGTCCCGAACACGAATCACACGGTCCATTCCTTCATGCCATGAGGTATGGGTTCCATTGGTCCATTCAACATAGGCCTTGACTGTTATGTTGGTCCCATCAGGCTGCTTCGGAATTACATAGTCATAATTTGACACGGTTTCCTGGTAGTTTTGGGGTGTCGTATAGACGCTTGAGGTGATCGTGTGATTATTCCATTGCCCATCACCAATCTTGACACCTAATTTTACCTCCAGAATGTCGCCAGTGTCGTTTAGCATATGGGCAAATACTGTGACCGTGATGTCCGAATCACTTGTAGGGATATTTGGATTCCAATCAAGGTTTATTTCATCAGAGTTGGCAATCTCTCCAAGCTGCCAGTCATAATCGAATATCTCCAAATACCATTGGGCGATGTCTTCACTCTCTATTATGACACCAGCCTCTCTGTTAGCACCTATGCTTTCGTCGCTATAGTTTATGCTGCTAACTAAAACCAATCTACCATCTACTATGATGCCTTTGTTGTGCTGAGCAGAAAACCATGTTTCGTATTGATATACAACAGGAATGTCATGCAGCCTAAACTCCTCAACGACGAGTTCAATGTCATCCTTAGCGCCTTCTTCTGTGATGACCCTAACAGTCACGCCTCGTTCTTGCGCGGCTATTATTGCATCAATGATAGTGTCGACTTCACCACCGTCGCCATAGCTAGTGAAGTAAGGTATTTGAATATCCAGAGTTGCCTGAGCAGAATTGATGAGGTATAGAATTCCTTGAAGACTGGTATCAGGACTGAAAATGGGTGTCACTTTCATTTGGCCGCTGAAATGGCCAGGCGTCGAGAAAGGTCGAGGATAAGAGCTACCACTTTCAGAATAGGAAAGAGCAGAACCTGTGCCATCTCTACCAGCATCATAGGCTAGCCCGTTTCTCCAGTCATAGTCAAAGACATCCCGATAATAGCCGGTGACTTCAGTATCTGTCATCGCTATACTCCACTCCCGGTTTGCCTTTTTCCCATCTTCTGGAAAGCTTGTCTTTGCCCAGTTTCCTGCATGAACAATCGTCGTTTCATTATCAATAATGACGAATTTCTGATGAGCTAGGTCGAAGACATCACTAGTCCATCTCACAGGATAGCCAAGCAGCGTAAGATTGTTGGCTACGAAGTCGTTGGGGGAATAGTAGCCTAGACTATTGTATCCGATTAGGAATTTCATATCGAGTGTAGGTTTTGCGTCATGGATCTCATGTATCAAATCCAAAATGTATGGATTATTGATTCCGAAAATCTCGACATAGATGCTTTCCTCTGCGCTGTTCAAGAAGTGCCAGAGCTCATCGCGACTCCCATCAGGCGATACGAAGGTAGTCACATTCATATCTCTGTCGAAGGTTTCCCATGTGAACTCTGATGTGAGGAATTGTGCATCAGGCCGGGCGTTGGCCATCCGAATTGAGACCATGGGTATAATTCCGGAGAACATCAGAGTAATGAGTAATAGACTAATCAATTTGTGGTGGTTTTCATTCAAATGAATAATCTCTCCCGTTTATGGTTGGGTGGTCAGGGTGCCCATCTGCAGCACTTATAACTTACTAAGCAGCACCAGAACTCAGATGTAAGGAGGTCCGCCATCATGAAACTATTCTATCGAATTGATCCTGCTGCATACCGTTCCTGCATGGACAGAATCCGCGAGGAGTTTGGAATGCATGAAGAGGTCGATGAGGATAAGACAATCCTTATGCTAGATGATGAATCGAGAATTGTGAAAGTGACAGGGAGCTATATGCCAGGGCAAGATGATGCGGCTTTAGTGAAGGTAATACTTGAAGATCGAACTCTAAAGGAGTTCTTCAACTCAGTGCTTGGCCAACCGTACAAAGAGAAATAGAATGTCGAAGACAGGGGAGCTACTACAGGAACTGCAGAACTCCCCTATCTGATTCCTTGTCGCACGGACGCTATGCTTCTTCGATAGCGCCCTCTGGGCAACTGTCGACACAAGCGTAGCATTCAGTGCATTCA
>JBHLQS010000160.1:0-6607 GCA_048883405.1 Candidatus Thorarchaeota archaeon | reverse complement strand
TGAGGTTTTGCAATGGGAAAACCAAAGGTCTTCTACAGTGATGAACAAGCTCGTCCTGACTACAATATGCTGGATAAGCTTGAGCATATATTCAACGAATTAAGACTTAATGAGGATATCAAACCAGACGAGAAGGTCATGGTGAAGACTCATTTTGGTCAGTGGGGAAATACCCGCTATCTGCGTCCCGCCTACGCACGCAAGATTGTTAATCTAGTCAGAGCCGCAGGTGGAGAGCCATTTTTGGCAGAAACGTGTGGTCTTGGCTATGGTGAAGGAGGTGCCTATGGAGGGCGCTCTACAGCACCCGAGTATCTTGCTATGGCCGCATTGAATGGCTTCACTGAAGCTTCCGTTGGCGCTCCGCTTCTCATGGCAGATGGGTATTGGGGGACCGATGTATATACTGTCGAAGTTGATGGTGAGCACGTGAAAACTGTAGATGTTGCAGCCGCTCTTTATGACTGCGATAAGGTGATAGTCCTGACTCATGCCAAAGGACATGGATTGGGCGGCTTAGGAGGCACCCTCAAGAATCTTGGCATCGGACTTGTAGGGAAACGGAGCAAGGCAGCGATGCATTTCATGGGAGATATCAAGATTGACCCGGAGAAATGCCTAGGGCCTGAGTGCTCCAAATGCCTAAAGGTCTGTCCAACCCGATGCATCACTATGAATGAAAAAGCAACTGTGGATAAATCGAGATGCATCGCATGCCATCACTGTGTTGATGTCTGCAGGAGAGTTAAGGCAAAAGCTGCAAATATGTCATGGCGACCCAACCACGAACAGCCACCCTATTTCGTCGAGAACTCATTAGGCGTGATAAATTCTATCGGGGCTGATAGATTCTACTACATCAACCTCGCTATTGACATCAGTGACAAATGCGACTGTTGGAACGTAGGGGCACCGCTGCTTGTGCATGATATTGGAATATTCGGCTCAAGAGATCCCCTTGCCATTGACCAAGCCACTCTGCAAGCAATCAAGGATGCGCCGGCAAATCCTGACTCCCTAGCTCGTGATGTTGAGTGCGGGGCAGATAAGTTCGCAACGGTGCACGCTTGCAAAGATCCTGAAACCGGAGAGATTCTAGAACTCGCCGAGCGCCAGTTGGCTCACGCTGAAAAGATGGGGCTTGGCAGCAGAGAATACGAGTTAGTGACCATCACAAAGGAACCACCAAAGAAACCAGGTACAGCATAGGAGTGACTGAAATGATTCCTGAATGGTTTAGAGAGAAGGCTATTCATGCACACGAGAATATGAGAGCACATCTGCATCATGTGCTGCAGGATTTGACGAACGAAGAGCTAGTCAAGCAGGTGACTAGCGAGGAGTACTCCAGATCAATCGCCGGAATCGTGATGCACATTGGGACCGCTGAAACCTACTGGTTCCATAAGGCGAACAACTCGATAGGGCCTCCCGTCATTGCAGACACATTTGAAGAGGTACTCGCTCGGATAAAGGAGAACACAGAGAAGATTACGAAGCTTGTCCGCGAGTGTCCTGAGGAACAGCTTCGCATCATTCCTCCAAACGAAGGTGGGCCATCTATAGCTTGGGCGGTACTGAGGACTTCTCAGCATGGGATCTACCATGCAGGGCAAATTGCCAAAATACGTCGAATGATTGGTGCAAAGGAATTGCAGCCTGCCACTGAGAACCTTTGGGGGAACGCAGTTGACTCTCCTCTCCAGATATTGAAAGCCCTAATGGATGAGTGTTAGACTGCACACTCATCTATGCAGCCATCCAAGATTGACTATTAAGTCGTAGCGCTAATCCCCTAGGACGTGACCTGAATAGGGGTGTTATGCTACTGCCACTATTTCCACCGGGCAACATTGTTCGTGACATCATTCTACTTCTGGATGGTGCCATTGTCTTCTACTCATTTCTCTTGGGGATTGTCTTGCTCGGCCAGTGGTACAGGAGTCCATTTCGAAAGGCGGTCGACGTGAAGCTTGCGTGGGGTCTCTTCTTCATTGGGATGGTTGGAAATACCTCGGCGTTTATGCTTGCTGACTTCTACTATACAGATGATCCGCTTAACATCTTCTGGGTCAAGATAGGATACATGTGCCTAATCCTTGCTCTAGTCGCCTTCTTCTCAACGATAGAGAGAATGCTGCCATATCGCCTCCACCATGCTTTTTCTATCACAGGTCTAGCTTCCGCAGGACTTACCATCATCTCTCCGCGCGATTATATTGAAGCCGTCGCCTTGTTCTTCTCAATTGTCACTCTGATTGGAGTCATGCTCTTCCTCACTTTTTCGATACGAAATACCAGTGGTGCAGTTCGAAGAAGCATAGGCCAAATCGTTGCAGGATTTCTCATAGGATTCGTAGGATTCCTGGGTAGGAGCGATTTCTCCTACTATGCCCTCGGGGAATTGATCTACGCCTTTGGTGCAGCACTTATTGTAGTAGGGCTCATCATATTCGGCTATGCCTTGATCATGTCACCAGCTCTGGATGAACTTGACTGGCGCAAGCAATTGGTCGAGCTGTATATCATCCAGGAAGGTGGCTTGTTGGTCTTTCACCATCACTTCAAAGAAGTCCAAGACATCGACCAAGTCCTTACTGCTGCGGGAATCTCTGGTGTCCAATCTCTCTTTCAGGAAATCACCAGGAGTGAAGAAGGATTAAACGTGGTTTCAATCGGGGATTATGAGATTCTCTTCGCACATGGTGGGAGCTTCTCATCAGTTCTAATTTCGCGCAAGGCCTACCACATTCTGCTTTCTAAGGTTCAGGAGTTCACTGACAAATTTGATCTTATCTTTGGCCCTATTATTGAACGATTCGAAGGAAGCCTTCGTGAGTTCAGCTCAGTGCACGAGCTTGTGGCGTCAGTCTTCTAGCCGCTTATTCTATTCACATATTCGGGCATTACCAGGAAGGAAGCTCCTCATATCGATGGCAGAATATCCAGTAGTCTTCCTCGGCTTCTCGATACTCAGGAATGTCAGTTTTGCAGACATCTTCTGCGTATTCACATCGAGGATGGAACGGACAGCCAGATGGGAGATTTGTCATATCGGGAGGGGCTCCGGGGATTCCCCTGAGGCGTAGTCCCTTCTCCCGTATCTTGCGCATAACTTCCATACTTGGATTGCTCATTATGAATGCTCGAGTAAATGGATGCCCAGGTGAATTCAATACTCTCTCACTTGTGCCGAATTCCATGATTCGTCCTGCACTCATGACCGCTATCCGATCTGAGGTTTCTGCAACCAAACCTTGATCATTGCTGATAAGCAACAATGACAAATCAAGCTCGCGTCGGATTATTCCTAGGGCATCCAGAATACGACGTTGTACGCCTACATCAACAGCTATTGTAGGCTCATCGGCTATCAATAGACTTGGATCCGAGATTAGTGCCATGGCCAGTAGAATACGCTGGTCTTCTCCCATTGAGAATTCACCCGGTTTCAAGAATTGACGCAAGTCTGAATCACCAAGCTCTACAAGGTCAAGTGATTCGAGGACTTTGCGAAGCACCTCTCTCTCTATCAATAGATTGTCTTCATCATGAGCCCAGAGCGTTTCTGCAGTCTGTATGCCTATCTCGGTATACGGATTCAGAGACTTCATTGTTCCCTGAGGGACATAGGTTATATCCATGCCCCGAATCTTTCGATATTCCTTGTCGTCTAGTGTTACCAGATCCTTACCCTTGAATAGAATGCGACCTTCGATTCCAGGCAGTTCTATTCCCAGGTCTTCAGAGGTAAGGCCCTTCTTTCTAGCTTCATCTTTCTTTTCCCAGAGCTTCTTATTCTCTGGATCACCTGAAGATGATGCGTAATGACGTGATACCTCATCGAATATGCCCATAATGGCTAGCGCGACCGAAGTCTTCCCAGATCCTGACTCGCCAAAGAGCCCTACGGACTCTCCTCTGCGAATGCCAAAGCTGATGTCGTTAACCGCCTTAACCAATCCCTTCTTTGAAGTGTAAAAGGCCTTTAGATTCTCGACCTTGAGTACATATTCTTGAACGACCTTGGGCATGGTTGACAGGCTGCAGTTTCCTCTCAAATACTCTATGGCGTACGCAGTTAAGTCGCTGCTGAAAGCCCCTGTATCATTGTCTTTCGGGTCTCATCTCAAAGGAACCAATTTCGATGGATTGGGTGCAAAATCATGTAATTGTCCCGAATAAATAGATTTGATTCATCCTATCTTCTCTATGTCTGACGCTACCTTCTTGAACGCTTCAAGATGTTGGTTGATGTCCTCTTCAGAATGTTGAACTGAAACGAGCCATTCCTCATCAGCTCCATATGCCATTGGGATAGTGCCTTCATTTGCCATAGCGAGCCAATAGTGGTGGCTCTTAGCTTTGTCAACCTTTGCCCATGTTCGATAATCTGTAACTGGCTCTTTGGTGAAGAGAATCCCACCATTTGCATTGATTCCTTGAACAATCGCGTCCAACTTGCGGTCCATAATGATGTCTTGATATCCCCTGAGGAGGGCTCCACCTAGTTTCTCTAGCTTGGAGTAGCTTTCATCAGTGAGAATCTCAGTCAGTGTAATCTTAGCGGCTCTAACCGATAACGGGTTGGCTGAATATGTTCCAAACAGGCCTTCTGAATCCATTCCATCAATTATCTCTCCTTTGCCTGCACAAGCACCAATCGGAAGTCCTCCACCAATGGCTTTGGCTAGGCAGACTAGGTCAGGCTTTACATCGAAGTACTCGGTTGCGCCGCCACGTGCCAGCTTCACTCCAGTCTTTACCTCGTCGAAGATGAATACAACATTGTAATCCTCTGTCAGTTCCCTCAGAGCCTTGTGATATCCTTCTTTGGGAGGAACCACACCCGCATTCATCATAGCAGGTTCCACAATTAGTGCCGCAACTTCACCAAGATACTCATCTAGCAGATTCTTGATCACATCAACATTATTGAATGGGGCAATGATTGTGTCTTTTGCGGTTTCGCTGGTAATGCCTCTGCCATAGGGCACATTACTGGGTCGATGATAGGGTCCTGCTTCGCCTATCGTCGGTCTCTTGCTGATGTGCAAGGAATCAGATACTCCATGGTACGCACCTTCAATCTTGATTATCTTGTCTTTTCCAGTGTACCTTCTTGCTAGGCGTACAGCATACAGGTTTGCTTCAGATCCTGAATTGACGAACCTCACCTTGTCTATTGGAAAGCGTTCTGCAAGAGCATTAGCCACCTCGATGCTCTCCTCATGAGGTAGTCCAAAAATCGTACCATTCTCAAGTTGGTCTAGCAATCCCTCCACGATCTTTGGATGTCTATGTCCAACGATTAGCACGCCCCAACATAGGTTGAAGTCTAGATACTCATTTCCATCCACGTCCCAAATCTTGGACCCCTCACCCTTCTTGATAAACAGGGGGTATGGATAGAATGTTGGAGCGGACCCTCCTATGCCACCTGGTAGCCGAATGACGGATTTCTGAAATAATTCCGCGGATTTGCCTGTCTTCTGTTTGTACTGTTCGGTCACCGTTTCTAGACTCATCTTTTTCAAAGCCACCTGCAATGAATTGAGTGGAATGGAGGTCATTTCGTCATATATGATGATTGGTCGAATTTGACACGCCTCCCACTGGATGTTATACCACCATCTTGAAATAAGAGAAGAGATATCGTGTCATCATGAGCGAAGGCTGCACTCTCGCCGCCAAGATAATTGGTCCGCGGTATTTCATGCTCAAGAATAGAGATCTTGTCTATCCAGACTTCCAGGACCATGCTGTGTTTGATGATACGATTTTTGCGGTGACTGGTGTCCACATAGGGTCTGGTAATCCGATGGGTGTATCAATTGGTGTGAATAAGTGGGGCCTTTCTGTCTGCAGTTCAACTGTGTTGGCCAATTCTGACACAGCATATGATGTGTTGCTTGAAAGAGTTCTAAGGGAATGTATAACCATCGACGAAGCCGCAGAACTGGTTGGGTCTGACTTGGAAACCGGCAATAGGTATCAGTGGTGCAACTTCATATTGGCAACTCCTGAAGAAGTCGGCGCCATCGAAATTGGAGATGGGATAATGGAGATTGAGAAACTGCCAGCAATGATAACCCGCGCGAATCATCATCTCAAGCTTCCTACTGTTGAAACTCTAAAGACAGCCAGTCGCGAGGAACGTGAAGCTGGGGGCCCGATTCAAGAGAGTCAGCACAGACGCCAAGTAGCCTCGAGAATGCTCAACACAGCTGCCTCTATTGGCGACATGATTGAGATACTTTGCACTCACAGCGAATCGCAAGGCTATGATTCGATATGTAGACATAGAACAAGCGATCCCGATGACCCACTTCTAGGTGAAACCTCCTATAGCTATATACTTGAAGTTCTACGGACTAATGCTGAAGAGTTCGATATCAGGATACATGTGGCAAGAGGTAATCCATGCAGCAATACCTTCCAGGAATTTGAATTGGACTTCACATCGCCATCCTCTAAAAGACAGAAGATTGTTCAATCAATCCCCTAGATTCAATTTCAACCAAATAGGGCTGACTCCATGTTTCTATTCTCCCACATATCGCCGCATATATGAGTCGGGACTAGATGAAGTTCCCTTGGCGGAATT
>JBHLQS010000159.1:0-6632 GCA_048883405.1 Candidatus Thorarchaeota archaeon | reverse complement strand
GTTTCGTGGCTCTGGCTGATAATCGATGCGTCTGCATAGAGCATCACCGAAAGTGTGTCTATGCATGGTTCCAAGAGCCCCTCCAGGATATTGATCTATGACTGAACCAATCTGCATGAGACCGGATTCGTTGTATATGTGCAGACCAAGTCCTGGAGCGGAAACATTACCGAAGTCAAGGAGCACCACGACTCCTCCATTATTCACAAAGTCTGTGAGTGTAGTAGCCCATGCCTGACCAACTGTCTTCATCTCGGCAATGTCAGCATTTTCTTGCTCAGGGATAAGAAGCACATCATTCCCTAGAAGCTCTGAATCTAGGAGTGTGTAATTGATGAGGTTTGAGTAGACATAATTCGTGCCGTATGTGTTGTCAATTGCAGTCATGGTGTTCTCAAGTTCTTCACCAGGATTTTGGTCAGCAAACTCAGTGTAGACAAGAATCGATAGCGGGTCTAGTGACAACCCACCAGCAGACACAGAGTTCTGTTTGGGGAACGACTGAATAGTGCCAGCATCTCTATCAGGCCCAACTAGTGGACTGGCTGCCAATATTGGACTAACCAGAATCAGCAGAAGAAGGAGGGAGAATGATTCTTTGAACTTCATTGGAGTCACCGCGCGGCATTAAAAGGACCACAAGTCCGGGATTATCAATTTCTGTGGAAATTCGTTTTGAGTGCATAAAAGTCAATGTCGTGCGCTCTTTATTGGAAATGACTGTTTGAAACGGGTTTCAACTCGTGCATTCACGTACATTGGTCCTGGGGCAGATTCATTGTGTGAATTCAGAGAGAACAGTTCCAAGCCGCTCCTTGAAGCCCTCACCATCTTCTTGAAGCCGCTTCCTAATCATCTTCCATGTGGCGGCACAATTCTTGTAATCAACACTCAAGTAATCATGAAGAAGCTCATTGATCGCATCCCTGTTTTCTTTTGTCACCGTGATTCCAAGTTCATCAAACAACTCCTTCATTCGGGAGTTCCTGAAGTAGCAGGTCATGAGCATCACTTGACTTCAGCAGTTTCCTACCTACTTGATAAGTCTGATTGCAGCGGATATTGCATAAAGATCGAGTATAGTAATCTAAAGAAACGAAATGGCTGCAGCAAGTATCAGGCTGATCAATGCCATAGCTATAGTGCCCCAAATGTGACCCCTGGCATGATAGACTCTGAAGTCCTTGTATGCTGTATCTCTCATGCCCTCCGTTCCGGGAATGATGACCCAATTTGGCGTGATTGTTCCAACAATCAACCAGTCAAGAATGACCAAATCAGCGAAGTTACCAAACATCATGATCCCAAAGGTGTTCAAGAATGCATCCAGCAGCGAGATAGTACCACCTAGTGCACTCTTTAGCATCAGGGTTGAGATAATGGGAAACCCGAGCCCTAGAATGAGAAATGGTATGAGAATAAGAGATGCTGTCCGTCGTTCCGAATCTGTCTGCGGAGGCACCCTATCTGTTATTTCCTTTGGGTAATCACTCATAGCCCAAATACGAGGGCTCAGAAACCTCATGACCGCCAGCAAGTAGACAGTTAGTAGAACCCCAAACACAGTTCCATGAAGAAGCAAGTGGTCCACCAGTTGCATGGATTGACCTCCACAAATAGGGGTTCACTTCTCCTTAAAATTTAGACTAATCTAACTTCTGTGGAATGATTGGGTTGGCTGCATACTGACCAGTCTTGCCAGTTGACAAGTCATATATCCCGCATCGTGTTTGCTGCAACAAGTGAGTGCTGGATCAGTCTTGGAAATCAGTGATACAATAATAGAAGAATTCCAGACCAGAGTGATGACCTGGTGGGAGAGTAACAAACGAAGTCTTCCATGGAGAAAGGATCCTAACCCCTACAATGTCTTAGTTTCTGAAGTCATGCTCCAGCAGACACAGGTCAATCGCGTGATTCCCAAATATCTCGAGTTCCTTGACGCATTCCCCAACATAGAGAGCCTTGCTGAAGCTGAAACCAAACGATTATTGCAGGTATGGAGCGGACTTGGTTACAATCGGAGGGCCATATGGCTGAGAGAAGCTGCAAGAGAGATTGTGAACAGGGAATCCTTCCCTAAGACTGCTGAGGATTTGTGTGCGCTCAAGGGCATAGGACCCTATACATCACGTTCGATTCTCATTTTTGCTTTTAATGAAGATTTAGCAGCCATTGATACCAACATCCGCAGAGTGCTGATCGCCAGTGGTTTTGCGACTGAAGAGATGCCTGAAAGCCAACTACAGACAGTAGCGAATCAGTTGCTGCTCGAGGGTCGCTCCAGTGATTGGCACAACGCCCTTATGGACTATGGGTCGGAGGTCCTGACCTCAAATGCAACTGGTATAGCTCCATCATCGAGCCAGCCCAGGTTCGTAGGATCCAATCGCCAAGTGCGCGGTGCGATTGTCCGACATCTTACCTGTGCCGACTCTCTCAGTCTTCAAGAGATTCTAGCGGCACTAAGCCAGGAAGGCATTGACATCGGTTCTCCCGAGAAGACCCTTGAGCAACTTATCGCTGAAGGATTCATAGAACAAACAGCTAATGACAAGTTCAGGATAGCTGAATGCTAGCTCGATTTTGCCAGATTCCTTTCTAGAACTGCAAAGATTACGCTTATGAAAAACCTAATATACTCAAGTAAAATAGATTATACTTGAGTAAAATCTGGTGGTTCACATGAGTCGACGAGACAAGATTGATAGCACCAAGCAAAAGAGATTGGAGCGCGAACGATTGTTGCGACGAGAAGCATTAATCGATGTTGCTGAAGAATTCTTCATTCGCGAGGGCTATGAACGCACAATGGTGGACAAGATTGCACTTGAAGCAGGATACACCAAAGCTACAATCTACAACTATTTCGACTCTAAAGATGACCTCTACATGGCAGTAGCATCGAGAGCCTTTGAACACATGCACAGAATCATGAAAGAGACTCTCTCACATCCTGAAACAGCATATGAACTGCGCTCCCTCGGAGATGCCTATCTTGCCTTTGTAGATCAGTATCCAGAACATGCAGAGATGATGGACTCAGGTCAATTAAGTATCGCATTCAACGGAATTGTCAGGAAAGAGAAGGCAAAGCAGTCCTTGACGGAAAGCGAGACTGAGCTTCGGCAGCATCAGCTGACCATTGAGAGGCTTATGACTGATGTGGTGACACAGACTATGGAGAATTCTGGAGTCCAAAGAAAGGCCGATCCTTTTGCTGTAGTCTATGCCCTGAGCACATTGGGACTTGCGATTAGAGAGCTTGTGATGCGTGGAAAGACAGGTGACCTACCAGAGGAACAGACTAGAGAGTATCTCTCGGTCCTATTCAACATAATTGACCAAGGATTGAAACATTACGATGCAGAGTAGATTAGAGGAATTAGAAGTAATCAAAGATCAGAAAAGCGCCACCACTTCCAAAGTTGTGAGGTTCGCAAGGATTATCGGAATGGCCCTAGTCTGGGCGTTCATTATTGCTGCCATTGTAGGAAGCGCAGCTGCCGCTCTTTGGACAGTGATACCTACCGAGATGCTTGAATGGGGGGCAAGCAGTCCTAACCTTCTGGGATATGTGTCTCACTGTTCCTTTGTTCCAATCAGTACAGGAATTCTTACTGTGGTTTCATTATTAGGGATTCTAATAGCTTGGAAATTGAAAAGCGGTAGAGAAATTGCCAGTGGCGTCTTCATAGGTACTGCAGGAGGACTCCTTGTAGGGATGCTTGGAGGATTTGACATAACCATGTTCATGGGTATGGGAGCGGGTATTGGAGTTGGTGTAGTCCTAGGAATTCTCATTGGACTCTTCAGGAGGTCTGCGTAATGAAGAAGGCGCTTGTGCTGTACCATTCTCTCTATGGAAATACGAGAGCAGTTGCCATGAGTCTTGCCGCCGGCATCAGAGAAGTCGGTGTTGAAACGGACTGTCTGGGAATTGATGAAGTCAACATGGAACAGATTCCAAGCTACGACCTTATTGCCATTGGTGGCCCAACACATATCCTCCGCCCTTCCAAGGACATGAAAGAATTTCTTCATAAGCTTAAGGCATTGGACCTGAGAGGAAGAGTAGGATTTGCCTTTGACACAAGAAATCAGTCTCGAATGAATAGCAGAAGTCTTCTCATGCTGGAGAACAGTGCCGCAAGAGGCATTGAGTCCTCGATGAAGAGATGCAAGATCAGAATGATAGTGCATCGTGAGTCTGCTATTGTTGAGGGACGCGAAGGGCCTTTGGATATAGGCGTCGAGAAGAGATTCTTCGAGATTGGGAAGGATTTGGGTAGGTTTCTTGAACCCCAAATCACTCCCCAAAGCGTGAATGATTGATGCAAAACCTATATTGACTCATGGTAGGAGGGGACTCAATGACTCCAGAGAGAAATCCAGAATTCTTCGATCGATATGCTGCCGACTACGACTGGTTTGTTGAAGGCTGGGCTAATAGCTTTCCATTTGAAGGATATGACAAGCTTTTGGACAGGATTGTCGAGATCGCAGACCCGCAGCCTGGCATGAAGATTCTGGACATGGGAATAGGGACCGGAAACCTTGCAGAAAGATTCATCGATACGGGCTGTGAAGTGTGGGGCATCGACTTCTCCGGAAAGATGCTTGAAGAGGCAAAAAAGAAAATGCCTTCGGCCCGACTAATGCAGGTCGACATCCTAACGGACTGGCCCTCTGAACTCAAGACCGGATTTGACAGGATAGTCTCAGCCTATGTCTTCCATCATTTCAATCTGGAAACGAAACTCATGGTCATCGAAAGAACTCTGAATGAGCTGCTTCGAGATAGCGGGAGAATAATAATCGGTGACACGTCATATCCATCTTTTGCCGCCAGAGCAAATGCTCGGAAAGAAATGATAGACGTGTGGGATGACACGGAATTCTATTGGGCTGCTGACGAGGTCAAGCTCATGCCACGGGGGAAAAGCGCACACATTGTCTACGAGCAGATCTCCTCATGTGGTGGTGTATATCTTATCGTACCTTCATAGAAAGCACCAGACCAGAGGGCAGGATTACATACACAGACAGGTTTCAGTTCTAGTTCCACTGCTCTTCAGGATTAGGCAAGATTTATATGCAAACATGTATTACGTAATGCGTAAGTACTATACGCAATACGCGAATAACAAGGTGATGATGATTGAGCGGGAATGAAGGCATTCGCACCATCGCTGATGAGATTCTGAGAGGGTCAGTGCTCAGTATTGCAGAACCTATAATCCACCCAGGACTGGCAATCGTTCCAATCATTAGGAGCAATGGGCACGACAAAGATATCGCGCGGGCAACCCGATCCACCCGCAAAGCCATCATAATGGGCCTTCCTCAACACTCATGCGGGGCAATCATCCTCAACTCAGAAGGAGAGGTAGTAGCATTCAAACTCCATCGTGGTATCAGAGCGTTCTGGGCCCGACTCGGATTCATTCAGAAGCTAGTTGTAGAGCTCTACAAAAAGGAACGCAAGCCGATTGGCAAAGCAACGGCTCTGGCAAAAGCAGTTGTCTTCTTAGCGCGATTGAGAGATGCAGGCCCAGAAGGGATTATGAACAACTCAAGATTCGATTACTTTGCTATCGGATTCACAGACATTCCCACGCAACAGGAGGCATTCTCAAACTCCTTGGGATCCACAGCCCACATCCTATACAGCACTATAGCTGGATAATTTCAGTGGCCATATTTCTGAATCTGGGGAGAGGGGGGAGGCCTCTCTCATTTCTTTTTATGAAATGAGAGCATCAGTCCAATCATGGCAAGGATGAATTTCATGACGTAGTCTTGACCAAAGAAACCGTTCCGTATCAGAAAGATGTCGAGCTGCATAGCGACCAGGAAGGGGTAGTACTTCGTCATGGTACCTAGAGGCTTCTAGCTTAAACCTACTGATGATTCTCGCTTTAACATGAATCTTTCTGACCGTTGATGAGTGGAGACAAGACATATATACAAGTATTGCTCATACTTTATACACGATACGCGATACGTAAAACATGTGTCGCGGATTAAAGTAGGTGATTGTCATGGAAAAAAGTATAGAATCCGAGAGATCTTTGTTCGGTCTTGGTGGATTAGAGGACAGTAATGAACAGACGCGGACGAAGGCCAGTCAGCATATCTGGACCGAGCCTCGGTCCTTTGAAGCTGCACGTATATATGCGAAGCCTATGGGCGGAATAGCAGCAGCGTTGGCCCTTCTAGCATTGCCTGCCTTGACTCTGCCAGGGTTCGCAATCATTACTCTGATTGGGGAGATATATCTCATCGATTGGACATACTCCAAGTTCTCTGAAGCCAGATCTGGAGGTATAAATCTCGCAGACACCAAGGCCCTGGAGAAGGATGCCAGTCCCGAGGATGAGATTGACAAGATTGCTGCCCGGACAGGACCAAGGGACCAGTTCACAAGGTAATCGCCACTAAAACGGCAATCAGTCGTAAGTCGTATACGCGATACGGAAGTTTATATAGCTCGTATCGCTACAGAAGCATGGGTTGAGGAAAATGGCAAAGAAGAATGAAGAGACACCAACCATAGCACGCCCCGGCTTACGTGAGAAGCTGCTGAGTAAGTTGGCTGCGGAAGGCTTTGGAGACGAAGAGAGAGATGT
>JBHLQS010000158.1:0-6679 GCA_048883405.1 Candidatus Thorarchaeota archaeon | reverse complement strand
TGTGTGACCGCAAAAGATCGCTGATTGAGGGCCACTCTCATACCAGGCTGTATCTTCTCCTTGACTATTGATGAAGAAACATGCACTACGAAGTTTGGTCCTGTAGAGCTTTTCACAACAGCTCTACCGTCTTCCAACATCTCAATCACTGTTGCAGTGATTAGAGGCGACTGCCTAAGCTTCTCCAGCTCGGTTCGGAGTGTCTGAGTTTCCTTTTCCAGTCTAGAACGTTCAGCCTGCAGTATCTGTTTCTCCGTTTCTAGAGCACGAAGACGACGTTCAAGATGTCGAGTGTAATTCTCTGTTAGGGATGAATCATCGATGCCATCATTCTTGGCATCAGTAGTTCCTGGCAATCAGCGCACCTCGTAGCTCAATTCCATGATGATGTTAAAAGGTTTATTTTGAGGGTCTATATGTATCAACCTATGCTCACGTCCGGTCAGTTACTTTTATCTACATACGATTTTGAAGGACTTGAGGAGGGATAATAGCGTGCCCAGCTGCGAACTTTGTGGCCGAAACATGAAAGGTCGTGGACGGAATATCGAGATCGAGGGCGCTCAAATTAATGTCTGCCCTCAATGCGCTAGTAGATTCGGTGGCCCTGAATCTGCCTCTGGTCATCGGGGCTCATCCGCGCCAAAGGTGAAACCGTCCTGGGCTGGCGGATCAAGGGGCTCTGTATCAGCACCTTCGTTCAGACCACCATCACCTGCCAAGAGAAAACCCAGACCGAAGTCGAGTGGGACCCTTCTTGATGACATGATGCTTGTAGAGGACTTTGCAAGAAAAATACAGATTGCAAGGCAGAAGAAGAAACTGAATCAAGAAGAGCTCGCGCAGAAGGTTGGGGAGCGCATTTCAACACTACAGGCTATAGAAGCAGGTCGACTCAAGCCCACGCGCAAGACCATCAGAGGTCTTGAGAGAGAGCTGGATATCTCGTTGCTTGAACCAATCGATACCGTTCCCATCAAGACATCTCGAGGAAGCTCTGGCACCGGTCCTACACTAGGAGACAGGGTGGTTGTCAAGCGAAAGAAGTCCCAGAAGTCTGAATGAGATAGGACCCAAACGAAGTGAATAAATAGCCTGTTATACTATAATATAATAGTAAGTGCAAGTTCAAGTTTCCAAACGCAGGTCTTTTGGTTACATTAGGACACAGTCGACTAGCCAACTACCATTCGCTAGGGTGATTACTTCAAATGGCACATGCGAACATAAATCATGACCTTTTCCGCCTTGTAGTTGAAGAGATATCAGGCAAGGAAGGTGTGGACGTTGCATCTGTCCTTGTCAATGCGGAAGAAACCACTGATGAGGAAATTGCTACCAAGACCGATTTGAAATTGAACATTGTACGCCGAATTCTTTACAAACTCCACGATAATCACCTTGCATCGTATCGCAGGATTCGGGACACTAATACTGGCTGGTTTCTCTACTATTGGAAGATTGATCCGAAGAAGGCCCAGGCTCTAGTCAATCGGAAGAAACGTATGGTGTTGAACCTGCTCGAACAGCGATTGGAACATGAAACAAACAACGATCTCTATGCCTGTGTGAACCGTGATTCATCTCCAGTTCCTTTTGAAGAGGCGATGAATCTGTCGTTTCGCTGCCCCTCATGCAACGAACAGCTAGAGTATGTTGACAACAAGAGGGCCATCAACTTTCTCAAGAAACGCGTGGAGGAGCTAAGAGCGGACCTGGAAGCCACATCCACAACATAGGAATCCTAGTCAGCTTCAGAAACCTACTTAGCAAGCGAGGATTAGCCAGCATCTGGAGATGGACTAGTGAAGCGTTTAGTTCTCAAGGCCCGTGCCTATGGTCCATTTAGGGGAAGAATCCTTCATGCGACAGAGTCGGAAATCTCTGAGATGACAAGAGAGCTTGATGTGAGTCTGTCAAGGCTAAAAACTGACACCAGAAACCGCATAATCATCGAGATCGATGGGGAGGACGCAGAATTCGTCAGCAATGTACTCTCCAAGGACTATGGCACAGTAACTACCACTGATGCTATTTCAGTTGGTTCTGTATATTCCGGACACTTTGTAGATGTTGGAAAGGTCGGGTATGGTTTGTACGTCGATATCGGTATAACCATGCCACTTCAAGTCGATGCCCTTATTCCCCTTTTCAGCCTTCGAGAACAGCTCCCAATGGGGAAAGTTTCACTACGAACAATTTCCAAGACGGTTGTCTTTGTGGACAATCTACCAGTCAAGGTCAGGATAACAGACGTTGACAAACGAGGTCCCAAAATCGAAGCTGAGCTTGCTGAGTCCTTTCTTGATGAGCTCAATAGGTGGGTGGATGATGATCATGAACGCCTGCTTGTTCTAGGCTGTACTAGGAAGATGCTGGATGATGCACTGAAGAAATCCAATCACTTAGAAGACATCTATCGAGTGGAAAGACTCGGCAGTTTCGAGTACTCACTTAGATGTAAGAGAAGCACACGGGCATCTGGGATTTTAGCGGCCATTGGTCCAAAACTGAGGGGAGTACCAATGCACCTGTTTATTCCAGATGAAGTGGGAGAGAATTATCATGCCAAGACTTGATATTTGGCTCGTGGAACAAGGCTACTTCTCCTCGCGACAGGCTGCAAAACGTGCCATACGGGCAGGACATGTCAAAGTGAATGGAGCTCTGTCAAAACCGTCAAAAAACATCACAGAAACGGACTCAGTCGTTGTATTAACTGTAATACAAAATCGCCCAATTGGATACTCAAAACTCCAAGCGATTGACGATTATCTAGAAGGAAAGCTACTGCGAGATATCGGTCTGGCTCTCGATATTGGTAGCTCCGCTGGGGGCTTTTTGACTCTTTTAGGTGAGAGGAATATTCGTGCTATTGGTGTCGAGGTCTCGGATGAATTTACAGAGACCCTGGAAGAACTTGTAGAAGCCTATCCAACCATTTCAATTTTGATTGATGATGCCTTCACAATGGACCCATCAGTTGTATGCGGCGAGAGCGCACTGGATCTGCTACTTGTGGATGTTACCACTAATCCTGAGGGCACGCTCAACCTGATTGAGAGGTTCTCGAATCTCATGAGGAAAGGCAGTCGACTGGTGGCGGCCTTCAAATCAAGAAGCACTCCTGAAACAATAGAAGAGATATGCAGACAAGTTTCCGAACTAGGTTTTGTCGATATTCAAGACCTCACACTTGACAAGACCCGTCAGGAGATCCATATGACAGCCATTCGACATTGAGCAATTCTTTTATTTCGATTGAAACCTTCGAGAATGCTATGGGCCGGTAGTCTAGCCCGGCTATGATGTCTCGCTTACACCGAGAAACTGGTTGAGCTTTGCGCTCTCCAGATTCGAAGGTCGCTGGTTCAAATCCGGCCCGGCCCACCATAATTCTAGAACAATAAGTCACCAAAGGGTTGAAGAGCTGCTATTGTTACTGGAGAATCGTGCGGTGAGTTCCTACGAGATACCAAAGGGGTCAAAACAGCCTGACTGGCTTAAGCGGGAGTAGCCAAGCCCGGTCAAAGGCGGAGGACTTAAGATCCTCTCTCGTAGGAGTCCAGGGGTTCAAGTCCCCTCTCCCGCACCAATTCTTTCTTTCCAATGTGTATTGGGATACCCTTATCGGGTAGATAAATTGCGCAATGACCGAGATGACAGCAATGTTTGAGGAACTCACTTTTCCCAAAGGATTCCAATGGGGCAGTGCCGCATCGGCTCATCAGACTGAAGGCGGAAACCACAACAGCTGGAGCGAATGGGAAAAGATTCCAGGAAAAATCAAGGACGGATCAAACGCAGATATAGCATGTGACCACTATCACCGCTTTGAGGCTGATTTCGACCTAGCAAAGGAATTAGGCCATCAAGTTCATCGATTCTCGATTGAGTGGAGTAGAATCGAACCAAAACAAGGCAAATGGAATAAGAAAGAGATAGAGCACTACCGTTCGGTGATCAAGGCGCTCATCGACCGTGGCATCGAACCCATGACGACCCTCCATCACTTTGCCAATCCACTTTGGTTCCGGGATATTGACGCATGGCTTAATCCTGAGAGTCCTGAGCTGTTCGGACAATATGCACGAAAGGCTGCTGAAGCTTTCTCTGACCTTGATATAATCTGGAATACAATCAACGAACCAATGGTTGTGGTTGCGTTAGGTCATCTATACGGTGAGTTTCCACCCGGTATCAGTGATTTTGGCAAAGCCCAAGATGCTGCAAAACATCTTCTGATGGCACATGGGCAAGCAGCAACCCAGATTAGAGAGGTCTATGATGATGCAGGTAGGAAGCAGCCGCAGATAGCTCCAGTGATAAGCACGACCTACTTCATGCCAGCAGATCCCACTAATGATGATGACGTAGAGATGACCACCTATCTGGACAATCTCTACAATCAGGTATGGATTCGTGGGGCTGTGAATGCACAAATCGAGGAACTCGATGGCAGCACAACTAATTACAAACCACTAGAGAACTCTGTGGATTTCATAGGGGTAAATTATTACAGTCGGATGGTGGTATCATCAGACGTCGACATCCTTGCTGGTGAAGAGCCTCCAAAGGATTCCACTTTGGAACGGTGTGAGGGGTTAGACTGGGAGGTATATCCTGAAGGCTACTATCATATACTCAAGTCATATTGGGAGAGGTACAGCAAGCCAATCTTCCTAACGGAGAACGGCATTGGAGCGCTCGATGACTCTCTCCGTCGAAGATACCTGATATCTCATCTTCAGCAAGCCCACTGCGCCATCCAAGACGGAGTCGATATCCGTGGATACCTTGTCTGGAGTCTGACAGATAACTTCGAATGGGCACATGGCTATGAGAGTCATTTCGGTCTTATCGAAGTAGACTATGAAACTCAAGAACGTAAACCGCGAGAGAGCGCATACATGTTCCGAGAGATCATAGAGAACAATGGTCTGACAAAGGAGATTCAGGAGAAACATCTACGCTAGGGGACTAAAGATGCCAATTCTAGGACTGCTATCCGCATTTGGTCTTGTATTCATCACCGAGATTGGAGACAAGACAATGCTGACAACTATGTGTCTCAGTGCACAGTATAGGCGTCCTGCAATCATTCTCCTTGCAGCAATGTCAGCATTGGCAATTGCGTCAGCAGTGGCTGTTATTGCTGGTGTTATCTTATCGGTGGCTATACCAATTGATTTCATTCTCTATGTTTCAGGAGCCCTTTTCATAATAATGGGTATTCACACACTTGTGAAGAACGATCCAGAACCTGATGACTGCAAACAACCTACAACATTTGCGAGTATGGTATCTCTAGTCCTATTCTCAGAGCTAGGTGATAAGAGCCAGATTGCGATTCTAGCTCTTGCAGTTCAATCCCCTTTTCCTATAATGGTCTTCATTGGGTCCATGGCTGGTTTTCTAATTGTCAATCTCATTGGGGCATACGCTGGAGACCGTGTTGCCGAAAGAGTTCTTGTGAGTACGATTCGAAAAGCAACAGGCCTAATCTTCATTGCATTTGGAATTCTGGTTCTAACTGGCATTATTTGATTTCCTCGTTGCGGGCGAAGACTTTATGACTCAGCCAGCAGCGTTGAACTCTGGAACCTCAAGGTGGGATATGATTGAGTCTAGACGGTTCTGGCTATAGTGGACTTGTTCTGGAAAAGCTCTCTTCAGCAGGTGTCAAGATTGGTGACAAAATCACGATTCGGCATGATGGCGAGGAACATAGTGGGGTCCTGATGCCTCGTGCCCAGATAGGCAGCGATCCAGATCATATCGTTGTCAAATTGTCCACTGGGTATAATTTCGGAATCCGTCTCAAGAACGATTCAGAGGTCATGCTAGTCAAGAAAGGTAGAGCAATAAAACGTGCAGCTTCAGAGGATGTGCCAGCACACAGCGAAGGCCTTCCCGCGGTGTCGATACTTAGCACTGGAGGGACAATTGCTAGTAAGGTGGACTATAGGACTGGAGCTGTCAATCCTGCGCTGACCGCACAGGACCTGTATGACACAGTCCCAGAACTGAAGGACTATGCCAATGTCAGAGCCAAGGTCTTGATGAGTGTGTTTTCTGAAGACATCAGGCCATCAGACTGGACTAAGATTGCCAGAGGAGTAGCTAGTGAGATAAAGCAAGGTGCAGACGGTGTTATCGTTGCACATGGCACAGACACACTTGGCTTCACTTCAGCTGCATTGTCATTTGCACTTCAGAATCTTCCAGTACCGGTGGTGTTAGTAGGATCCCAAAGGTCATCTGACCGCCCCTCCTCAGATGCTGCGATGAACCTTGTCTTTGCCACGGACTTCGTGGGTCGTGTTGATGCGGCAGAAGTAATGCTGGTCATGCATGGTGAAACAGATGACACCTTTGCTTATGCACACCGTGGCACTCGAGTGCGAAAAAGCCACACAAGCAGACGTGATGCTTTCCAGTCAATCAACACCTATCCTCTATTCAGGATTGACTCCTCCGGCATAGAGGAGATGAACCCACCCCTTCTCAGACGTGATACAAATCGGACTTTGAAGTTGAAACCAAAGTTCGAAGAGAAGGTCGCCATTGTGAAGACCTATCCGGGACTTGGTCATGATGTAATCGACCATCTTGTTGACAATCAATATCGAGGAATAGTCATTGAAGGAACCGGCCTCGGACATGCTCCCAATTCTTT
>JBHLQS010000157.1:0-6689 GCA_048883405.1 Candidatus Thorarchaeota archaeon | reverse complement strand
GTCCTGCGCTTCGGAGCCCCAATTTATACGATTACTTTTCTCATATGCTGGTTTCCATTCTTGGGTAGCACGCAAATTGCCCTCTTCTGGAACTTTCTACTCGTTTTATTCCTTTTCGATTCGATGTTCACAATGGTTGGACTCGTGCAAACAGCTTTGCCCGCTGAGATGTGCATAAGCCAAGAAGCTAGATCTGGACTTAGTCTGTATAATGTGGTTCTAGGGTCAATTGGCGGACTGTTGGGGATGATAATACCACTGGTCCTCCTTACTGATGAGTCAACGACTGAGCTCAATCCTCTCTTCAAGCCGGTGATGATTCTGGCTGGCTTGATTGCAGGGACAATCCTGTTTCTCTCAAGTTATGCTCTCACCGAAAACGAATACGCAAGGATTGAGGAGACTCTCAGCTTTAAGGAATCCATGGTTGAAACTCTCAAGAACAGGGAGTTTCTGGCATTTGAGGCAATGAATTTCCCTCGTGAGTTTGCCTTCACGATAGTGACTGGTTCCATGATCTATTTCGTCCAGTATGTGTTGGACTTACAGGGCTTCATGGCTTCTGTTCCCTTGGCAGCCATTTTCATTGTTATGCTCATCTTTAGTTTCTTGGCAGACAGAATGGTGAAGAAGCGGGGATTAAAGCAGGTCTATATTATTGGATCAGTGATAGGTGGTGCCGGACTCTTTCTATTGCTATTCGCTGGTAGTATTCAATTGGCAGTGATGCTATGTTTTGTTGTGGTAGGAATCGGCTTGGCTCCAGTCCTCTTGATTTTCAATCCGTTGCTGGCTGATGTTATGGACTACGATGAACTGCAGACTGGCAAGAGAAGAGAAACGACTTATGCAGGAATGAACGCGTTACTCACTAAACCAGCAATCTCCATTGCCAATGCGCTCTTCCTGCTGATAATCAGTGGATTCGGCTTTGACAATACTCAAACTGCGCAGTCAGAATCGGCAATCTTTGGAATTCAATTGGGATATTCACTAATTCCAGCAATGGCATTCGTACTCAGTGCCATCGCGCTCTGGAAGTTATACAAGCTAGATGGCAAAGAGTGGATAGAGAGGAAGGTCGAATTAGGAAAGGTTCGTCTGCAGAAAGAGAGGGATTATATTGAGCGTCTTCGGAGAGAAGGCAAGATATCCAAGGTTTATGAGAGAATCTATGCAGATTCCCACGACGACAAACGATAGGCTGACTATTGAGAAGTGTTTGTCACAATACAATGGTATACTTAGAGCTTGTTTCGTGATGGTCAAATAGCATCTTCTTCAAATCAAGCCGAATCAATGTGAAATTGGGATCCTCGGGTGATTTCCAGTATCCGGAAAACCAAGGAATAACTGATGCAACTTCATTACGTGTACTCTGGTCTTCAACGATGATGGCCTCAGCAGTCGCCCTCAAGCAACCTGTCCTCTTTTCACCAGGAACAGCAAAAGTAAACTCCACATTAGAGTTCCTATGTATTTGGCTTACTTTGTCATCCGCTGTTCTGGTGACAACCCAGAGATTATGATTGTAGACAGTCAATGCCATCATTCGTACACGTGGCTGGTCATTATCCATGGTTGATAGATGCACCAGTCCTCCAGCTTCAAAAAGCGGCCACACCTTGGAGAGGGGCAGTCTTTCAGGGTAGGTCTTTTTCATAATGGACCGGAAATGAAGCGGGATTTTAAGCTACAACATCCAAGCAAATCTAATCCTTCGGGCAGCCGCTGGATTTACATTCCCTATCACGTTTATTAAGTGGCTTTAGGAGTTTCATTCTATACGTGATTGTGATGCACCTAAAAGGAATTGAGAAGCTGCGAGAGAAATTGCCCGACTACCCTGGAAACCGAATAGGAATCATTCTTCTAAGGGGTTTCTTTGGGATGATATTGGGCTACTCCTTCATGATATTCCTAGACATAGTTGCCCGGATTCTTCCCGACGCCGCCTTTCTTGCGTCCATTGAACCCTATCTGCCGTTCATTGGGAGCGTCATTGTCGGAGGAATTGGAATATTACTCATCAGAAGAATCTGGGACCTTCGTGATGAAAGGAAAAGGGAATACAGGAATCTGGCATATCAGAAAATGATTCCGATTGGAGTAGCGGGAGTCTTCCTTGTCCCCGCAGTCATATTCCATGCATTTACATCTGTTCGATCACTGCCGCCCGTCCCTCCCATCAATAATCTGACATCCCTTTGGTCACAATCCCTTCTCTCACTAGCCGGAATTCCGACCGAGATTGATGTTATTCTTCGGCTGGCAATCAGCTCAATCCTTATCCTCATTGGTATCCTGCTTGTAAGGAGTGCAATCTTGACTTTTGGGATAGACTACATGACTGTTGTCTACCTATATTTCCCAGAAGAATCAGAAGTCCAGGAGAGTGAGATTTACTCTGTCATTCGTCACCCCGCCTATCTTTCTGTTGTCATCTTCGGAATGGCGGCCCTGTTCTTCAGGTTTTCTGTCTATTCGATTGGAATCTGTATCATTATCTATGCATTACTCAGGCTCCACATCCGCAGAGAAGAGAGGGAACTCATTGAGAGGTTTGGAGATGGCTATTCTGAGTATATGAGGAGGGTTCCTGCACTATATGTTAGTCCAAGCAATTATGGGAAGTTTTTCAGGTTCCTCAAGGGAAGTGATTTAGCTGACCAATGACCACATATGGATCTCTCCAGTACTTCCTCAATAGAGTCAAGGGATCGCTTGGTCATCGATTATCTCTATCTGGAATATCTTGCCATCCCTCCAAAGCTCACATGTCTTTTGCAATGACCACAAATAAGCCCCATCCCATGCCAATGCATCAGTTCCCCATGCGACAGGATAAATCTTGCCTGCAAGCGTCCAATTCGAATCCCATTTCGTCAAATAAAGGCCTGATTCTCCCCAGAAGAAAGATCCAGTCCATACAATTGAACCTGCAGAAGGCCCGCCCTTAAAGGGGATTTCCGAAATCAGACTTCCAGTCATGTTCATTTTGTAGACAACTGATCCCGCGACTGTGTATAGGAAGTTGCCATCACATGCCAGGGTAGCGTACCCTGCTTGTTCCGAATAAGGAGTAGTAAATGAAGTAAGGAGTTCCATATGACCGCTTGAGTTGATTGTGAATTTGAAGATCTTCCGGAAGGTCAGGTCATTGACCCAGAAATCTTTGCCATCATTGGCCAAGCCGCGCGGATTGAAGGCAAAATCATTGCCATAGAAGGTACGGTTTCCCGTGAGAGGATCAATTCTGACAAAATCCTGATAGGTTCCTTTTATGTATGAATTGAAGTCGAAACGCCAGAGACTGCCGTTCAAGAAGGTAAGCGCGGCCCCAATTGTGGTTTCATTGTCAAAGCGCTTCACAACTCTACGTGTTTCGTCCTCTGCTGGATAGATGTAAAGATACTCGTCCTCAGGATCACCAGGAACATATCCTAGTTCTACTCGCTTGCTGTCTGGAAAATCGAGATTTGGAATGGGTATTACACCGCTTCCAAAGTCATTGCCGTGGGTTGTATTTGTTGTCGTAGAATCTATGGCTATCGGGGTTTCTCCGATATTCTCAAATCGGTTCCCAATGATTGAAACATGGGAGAATTCCCTTGCGGATATTGCTCTTCCAGTGTAATTGACGAAATAGTTCCCTTCAATAGTTGCGTTTGAGAATTCTGTGTGAATTCCATTATGTCCTCCTTTGAAGATGTTGTAGCGGATTGTTACGTTAGGGTTCCGAAGTTCCATTATGAGTTCATGATAGGCATTCTCGTAAAGAAGATTATATTCAATAATGGGGGATGATGCGAAAGCCGCAATACCCTCTGTATTTGCCCATCTCACAATAGAATGAGAAATAGTGACTTGTGAGCCCCACTGTTCAATTCCGATGGTGCTAAACTCAATAATCACATACTTGAAGATGGTGTCATTTGTACCTGAACAACTAATTCCTCCCCAATCACCATTTATTGGCTCATCAGCATCCGAGGTGAACCATATCTGCTGCTCTGGAGTGCCAATGGCAATCACGGTGCCCCCTGCAACAAAGAAGCTCACAGAGGTGTCTTCTCTGTACCCTCTGTAGTGCCTGAACTCAATCCAAGTACCTGGGAGGATTGTTAGGGTCACATTCTCAGGAACAACCACAGTATCATCAACATGAACCAGGCCAGACCAAGTTGTGTCTTCCTCCAATGTTCCTTCAACGAATGTTACTCCATTTTCAGGATGGCTGTAGTTGATCAGAACCAATATGGACACAGTAGATATAACCACAATAGCCACAATGATAAGTGCGACAGATTTCTTGCTTGTTACTATTGTGTTATTCATTTCAAGGCCTCTCGGGAGATAATTCCTTCACAATTGGCTTTGCGGCTTTAAAATCTTCAGATGATTCTTGCAATCAGGAAATCAAGATCAATTCACATTACAGTCGGGGAGTTCTCGAATTCTAAGCTTCTGAGGCGGCCGAAATCCGCAGGAACTGAAACCGCCATTATTATGTCATGGCGAGATTTCTCACTGGAGATTCTATCATGAACGAATGCTATGAAAATATGAAAAGACTCTTGTTCCCGTAGTCCACTACTCACTGACTAGAACAAGTAGGAACCTGTTAGAAATGAAGGTCTTGGGATATGCAGCAAGCGGAGTCGGACAGCCGTTAGAGCCATTCACGTACACGCAACCCAAACTGGAGGCGCATGATGTTAGGGTTTCGATAACGCACTGTGGTATGTGCCATTCCGACATCCATGCCATCGACAACTACTATGGAATAACCACCTTTCCCTTTGTACCAGGTCACGAGGTAGTTGGGCATGTGTCGGCTGCTGGCCGCGAAGTATCCAATCTAAAGAAAGGGGATCGCGTAGGCATCGGCTGGCAGGGCCGCTCTTGCATGCAATGTGAGTGGTGCCTACAGGGTGAAGAGCAACTCTGTATGGACATTGTTCCGTCAGGAACATGGGTCCCCTACGGCGGCTTTTCCACTTCCATAAGTGTGGACAGCCGCTTTGCCTATCCGCTACCAGACGCCATGTCCTCTGAAGCGGCTGCGGTGCTCATGTGCGCCGGGGTCACAGTTTATTCCCCACTGCGTTCGAACGCGGCGAGAAAAGCGCAGAAAATTGGCATCATCGGTGTGGGAGGGCTTGGCCACCTCGCATTGCAGTTCGCCAACGCACTCGACTATGAAGTAACGGCCATTTCCTCTTCTCCAGACAAGGAGGACGAAGCGCTCGCATTTGGAGCGGACCATTTTATCGACTCGCATGACCAGACCAGCTTGGAGAAGGCTGAGTTTGGCTTCGACATGCTGCTATGCACCGCCTCTGGCAAAATCAACTGGGGGCTGTTGTTGAACACCTTGAAGAAGAATGGAAGTTTCGTTCTCATCGGCTTCCCAGATGTATCTTTCAATTCGACTGATCTCGTGGCGCATCAACTATCACTTACGGGGTCGTTCCTTGGCAATCGGGCTACAATGCGGGAGATGCTCTCGTTTGCACAGAAACACGACATCGCGCCCAAAGTAGAGTTGATGCCAATGACTGATGTGAATGAAGCAATTCGAAAGGTGAGAGAGAACAAGGCACGGTATCGAATCGTGCTCTTCAACGACATCGCCGAAACAGGAGTCTAAGCAAGAAGGAAAATGCGCTAGTGAACAAGTTTATGGTCACATGGCTTTGGAATCATCTTAGGGCAGTCACCGCTCTTTGAGGAATCAATATGAACTCTGCAGATGGCGCCATAACTCCAGAGATACGTGAACTAAGGTCAGATGAATACGATGAATTCGTGACACTTATGGAGCTAGCTTTCAAGGATAGCATTGAGGAGGACCGGCTTGACGCAGATGAAGTACGGAAACTATTGAAGAAGCTTCAAACGCGAGTCTACAAAGTCCTTCAAAGAGTTCTAGGAATGCGAATGGAGTTCTACGTTGCTGAAGTGGAAAACACCATTGCAAGTGGAATTCAATTAGGTATTGAGAAAGATGAGGTCTATGTGGGTAATCTCATGACACATCCAAAATACCAGCGGCAGGGGCTTGCAAGGAAGTTGCTTCAGCTAACGTTCGAACGAGCTCGTGAGTTGGACGTGAAGAAGGTGCGACTTGATGCAAGGGCAGACAATGTCAATGCAGTAAGTCTATACACTTCGGAGGGTTTCCAAACAACACTTCACTCTGGCCGTTTTGAGTTAAATTCTGTTGCTGAGATTACCAAGAGTACTTCCGATGATGTGGTTGTTCGTGAAGTCAGTAGAGTTCCCACTATTGTTATAGATGCAATGTTGGATGATTCCTTTCCCATGTCATACCTAGAAGCCAGGGGACGTGCGAAATTTCTCAAGGATCTTATTCCTTCAAGAGCCCTACGTTTCTTTGTGGGACGGCTCGGAGGACAACTAATACACAACTATGCATTCTATATGAAGGGGGAGGAAGATCCTCGTGGAATCATGGAAGCCTCTCAATCAAGAATTGAACAAAGAATTCGTCTTTCATCGCCGATTCTTCTTGAGAAGGACAATGGCTTATTGTTGGATGTAATCCCGAAGGTTCTCGAAATCGAAACAGGCTATAGAGGAGTGACAACTGCATCCATCAACTGTTCAATGCATCGAACTGACGCTATATCGAAAATTGAGAGTCTAGGTTTCAGGAATGTGCG
>JBHLQS010000156.1:0-6738 GCA_048883405.1 Candidatus Thorarchaeota archaeon | reverse complement strand
TGATGAGCTTGCCTCCTGGAACTTTATGGCTATAATAACTCATCAAAATCACCTCTTCAGATTCCAATCATCTTGGCTATATCTCTCAGATCTGAGACGCGCAGCAGTCTGAGTTTCTTCTGTTGTTAAATCATCAAGAACAAGGTCTACTCCCAGCGCCTTAGAAAAACCAACCTCTAGTGCCTCTGCTAATTCGTCAAACGGCACTGCTCTATTCAGTAGGTTTCTAACTGAAGTGACTCGCTCCTTGACATCAGCTATCATCTTATCAGATATCTTCTCTTGAGGAACCTTGAGGACCGAGAACATGGTCTCAATGTCCAAGTCAAGCAAGATGGTGCCATGTTGAAGTACACATAAGTGCCTTCGAGTCTGAGCGTTCCCTGAAACCTTCTTTCCACCTGCAATCACATCATTGATCGGTTTGAATGCTGCGGCAATCCCGAGCTGCTCAAGGGCTCTGACTACTCCTCCACATAGTAAGCGATAGGACTCTATGATATCATCTGGAGCAAGTCTGTGGCCCTTTGGCAAAATAATGCTGTAAGTGATCTCACCATTAAAATCATGGTAGACTGCCCCTCCTCCCGTGATTCTTCTAATATAATCGATTTCTTGGCTATTGCAGAAGTCCAAATCAACCTCCTCAGTCATTCCCTGAAAAGTACCTATCGAAACAGCAGAAGGATTCCATCGATAGAAACGAAGAGTTGGGGGAACATTGCCCGCTTGCATTGCAAGCATAATTGATTCATCAATTGCCATGTTCATATATGCGTCATTGGTACTAAGGCCAAGGAAACGGACCTTTTCCATCTCAACTCACCAAGCCAGTAGCCGCAATTGCCTCTTTTACTTCCTCCTGTGTGAGAGGTCGCGGGTAGTTGTAGAGCGGCCCACTCGGACGCTCATTATAGTAAGGACGATTGCAGTCCTTGCACCCGGATGTCTGAAACGCAGCTCCAGAAGATAAGATTTCCTTCAAGTGGTTCGGGGATAAGTCCAGTCGAATCTCTCCATTATGGGCGACTCTGATTTGATCATCGTCAAGGATCCCATTGGAGAGGAGGTAGTGAACAACCTGAACCCGTCTGTAAAGTGACACCTCTGGTTGACTCCAGTGCTCCAACGCCGTACCTCGAATGTTCGTGAATGCAAAGAGACCCACCCGAACCTTGAGGCGTTTCATTTCTTTCAGAAACCTGATGATCTCTTCTTCAGATTCGCCTAGTCCCACAATTAGATGTGTAGCGACATTCCCCTCGCCAAAAACCTCCAAAGCATTGGAGAGGGCTTCAATATGAGTTTCCCATCTGTACATCGACCCGCGCTCTCGTCCCTTAATCCTGTTGAACAGAGGCTCAGTGCATGCGTCTAGGGCAATACCAATGCTGTTTGCGCCGGCTACTTGCAGTCTCATCATCTCATCTATTGTAAGAGGATGGATTGAAATTGAAATCGGCATTTGCGTCCTGGCTCTAAGTCGGATGACGATCTGCTCAACATCTTCAATTATGCCGCGCAGATTCAGAACCTGAATACATGCACGCTTGAAAGGTGCATCTCTTGAGAATCGTTCCATGACATCATACAAATCGTAGACGGGCCACGAGATTCTAGAAAGACGATCTGAGGCTGAGCTGCTTTCCCTAGCTTGCGGACAGAATGCACAGTTCGCGCTGCACCTTCCATCAGTATATGTCATTAGAAATGCTGTCGAGAAGCATTCATCCATCTCCCCTGACTCCAGTCTCATCTGAATAGCAGTTCCAATGGAAAGACGAATCTTCTCAACCATCTCAATCTATCTAGATGGTGGTGCATTATTGCTTTAACGATGTCGCTCTATCCTTGTGGGAGCGAAGCTTTATTCCATTTGATGCAGACATTCATACAAGGAATGGGTTCATACGAGTGTGTTTAGATGGCGGAATATCACTATGACCACCAGTCATCAAGCCAGCAACTAGATCGTCTGAGTAGGCATACTAGACTCTTCATTCTTGCTGGCTTTCTTGGTGCAGTACTGGGTCTGGCAAGAAGTATCGGATCAGTCCTCATTTTCCTGACTATATTGCCTGTTGGACCAATTCCAATCAGTATTTTGAACATCATTAGAAGATTCGCGGTTATTCTTCTAATTATGGGAGTCATTGGTCTTTCTATCGAGTACAAAGCTTCTCCGTTGATTCTTGTCGCAGTCCTTGATGCTGTAGTCCTCATTCTGAATGAGATATACATTGCGTATGTCGTCACAACAGGTACTGTTGAAATGCTAATGGCTTTGAGCCTTAGCAGCTTCATTGTAGGGAGTGCAGCTTCAATCATCTTTGGAATAATGCTTCTCCGGCTTCGTGACAGGTCTTCCCAATCAAGAATCTTCACAATATATGGGCTGATAGAAGTAATTTGGCCTCCAGTCTATTTCCTTGTGGCAATTGCCGTGCCAAGTTTATCCTACTTCATATCTCAGGCAACAGCATTAGTGATCGGAATACTATCTGTTGTGCTATACTATAACGAACTCCAAAAAGGACCAGTAATAATACATGATGATGCACCTGAATGGAGCCAGTCCCCTGAAGTCTGGGAGTAATGCGACTTCCAATCAATATGTCACTAATGTCAATAGAAGAGATAGTTGCGGGAAAGCAGAGATACGTGATCTACGAATTATCTAGGGTTCACCATCTTGCCACCACAATTGGTGGTTTGTATGACAGTATAGCAAGTGCTAGCTCTTATCTTGCATTGCTTTGAAGGCAAGACGCTTAGCGGTCTCACGCATGCGAGTAATCTCTTTGGCTTGCACTTTTATCTCATCGAATAGGTCGCCACGAGAGGCAATCGATTTCTCAACGAAAGCTGCAACTGCTTCAGACCGACTCTTGAATATCTCAAGTTCAACAAGGGCATCAAGAATCTCAACAACATCCGAACTCATTCTAGTCATAACGGAAATCTCACGCTTTTTCAAACCGAACTCTTCTGCTGAGAGCTGCCCAAGTAGTTCCTCTCTTAGGCTGAGCTGTGCAGCGCCTTTCGATGAGCTTTTCTTTTCGGCCATGTGATCACCAGTCCCACTTGACTGTAGTATTGTATTCTAATATATCTTTCTACGTAACACTATTACAGTATCTGATTGATTTCTCACCAAGTTTTTCTGCCACTCACATGAATAGCAATGCCAATTCGCGATGTACCATTAGGAATAATTCAGTGGATGAATATACTCAAATACCATCCAAATACCCATCTAGCTGCGTGTTCGGAAAATCCGAAAGTGTTATATATTGTAACACGTAATACTATCACACGGAATCTTCAAGCTCAAGGACAATGTTCTTGCCTTCCTTGCGTTCTCGAAGTGCTGTGCTTGAGGATTCCGGCTTAATTCTTAATGATCCTATAGAGCGTTCTAATTCATACAACACTGTTTAGTGATATGCATCACGTAAGCGAAATATATATATACTGAAAGCTGTAATACTATTACATGGTTGAATTCAATGTCTTTCGAAACTTGGATCTCAAATGTCAATTCCCCTTGCTGGGACTTGTCTTCAGTTGTTCTCAAGACATCTGTCAGTGTTTTTGGCAGCGGCACGAGTTTGACCATAAAGCATACTATAGAGGAGAGTAGGAATATTTGAACAAGAGGACTATATTGGTTGCAGGAGTTGTCTTCCTTTTTGCTCTGTCAGCTGCGTCTGTGTTTGCCAGTGCAGTGAACGCATTGTCAGCAACACCATACCAGGACGACTCAAGCAGGGACGGCATTACTGTTGATCGAGTTCGAGTACCAAAGGAAATACATCGAAGAGTACCGATCGAAATTCATGAGGATGACGGACTCGGGTCATATGAATTCGAGAATGGGGCAGGCGGAATCGATTCCTGCATGTACGATATCCATTGAGGTATAATGTGTTCTGCTTTTTAGGAACAATCCTCAACAAAGGGGAGTTGAACCGCTCCCCGCCTTCTTTTTTTCACCATAAAGCGATGACGTGAATCAAGATTCTTTGATCCCGAGAACGATTCGGTCACCCTCAGATAGCTTTCCTTCATACTGGTTGCGTTTTTCTGGGACTAAGAGGATGGGCGGACGGCCGTCAATTAGCTGCCTGTTGGAATAGAGGTGTGTAGATAATCCGCCAAGATTCTCCCCATCCAGAGAAACACTGACATTTTTCTCCATAGTGAATTGTACAAAAGATTCTGATATCACTGATACGCGACCTACTGTCGAACCAAATGCCTGGATTGGAGAACCAATTTCTGGAATCGCATCTCCTAACAGTCCTCCTTGATTGTAATGAGGGACACCGGCATCAAGAATGCTTGATGAGCCGTCAATTATAGCTAGGTGTCCGTGATAATCATTCATGCTAACGGAAGCAATTTCACGTGAGCTACACACCACAATATCTTGAGTGCATTTCATAACCTCGCACTCATATTGGTTGGTCGAATCTCCTGAAATGGCACTAACCCTCCCAGTTTCAACTATTATTGGAAATGATTGAGATGGCCTAATGAAGTCTTTCGAACGCATGGCTTCGATATGATAATGAGGGCCAGTCCAAAAGCAGAAGTACCGAGATCTGATTAGACTCCCAATGAAATCCCCTTTTGAAACAATATCGCCCACTGATATTCTAGGTCTACAATGAAGAATCCGGACAACTGTGTCTTCAACACCGTCCGGTGCTATTGCAATCGCATAGTCGCGAGAAGAAGTTGGGAATGCCTTCTTCTTACCCATCGTCAAAGTCCTGAGCTCTGTGACTTTCCCATCAATGGGTGAGAAAGCCGGACCATCCCAAGTGCCATCTGCGGGATACACATCGATTGAACTGGATCTTCTGTGTCCGATGAACGGGCTGTTGAAGTAGGAGATATAGGAGTCATCATGAGCGTAGAGAGAGATTCCACCTGCAACTCCTATACATCTCATTTGGCACACAGGTCCTTGATTAGCTACAATGCCTTTGCAGCTTCGTAGATTGGTGTAAGGCGAGCCTTCCAAGCTTCAAGTCCCCTTGGTGAGTCAGGATACTGCCTATAGACTTCCTTCACATTCTCCATCAAGCCGGCTACCTTATTCACTCTTCGAAGCAGTGGTATATTCCCGATGCCAGACACGAGTCGCTTGAACTTGTCACCCATTCCAATCTCCATCTTGCCCGTTATACTGACGCTGAGTAGATCAATTCCCTTGACAATTCCTTTCTGAAATGCGAAGTCAATCTCGTCATTTGTGACATTGAGCAGGAACCACCTGAAGACATCCAGTGATGCTTGCTTTATCCCATAGGCCTCCATATATCGAGGATTGTAGTCCCACAAAGATTCAATGGATGTGTCATTTCTCTCGAGGGCCTCGGATGCAACATTTGCAGCGTGTACCCCACCCAACATTGAAGATCCAATTCCTCCTCCATGTATGGGATTGACCTGACATGCGGAGTCCCCAACAAGCATGAAGTTGTCATCCACCATTGTGTCTATAGGACGCCTGATGGGAGCAATACCCCCACTGCTATCGTATGTCACGAGTTTGGTTTTCATGAAATCCCAGTTAGTCCTGACGAATCTATCAAAGATTGTCTTTGGATGGGTATAACCTGGAATCATCATCACACCAAGCCCAACATTGACTCTGTGCGGGCCTGCAGGAAAGATCCACGTATAACCCCCAGGTGTCTGTTCCTGATTCCAATGAATCTCTAGGATGTCGGGGGTTTCGAATTCGTATTCTGGTGTCTCATAGATATCTCTCCATGCAACCATCTGATCTTCCTTAGCGACTGTCTTCTCAATCGGTGAACTGTCTGGTAGCTGGCGACGGAGCATCCCAGTGGCACCTGTTGCATCTACAACAATTCTTGCCGTTAGATCCTTCTCGGCATCCTCACCTTCCTTTGAGATTCTGACACCAGAGACCTTCCCTTCTTCGAGCAGAAGCTTCTTGACTCGAGTAGAAGCAGATACCTCTGCACCAGCTTTCTCCACCAGAGAGACTAACCACTGTCCCATCTTGTGACGATTAAACGAGTAGCCCCTAGTGGTTTCTCCAACCATTGTAAGCTTGTGTTCTCTATCAGGGGCGTAAAGATCCATTCCTGAAACATGATATTCGATAATATCTTTCGGCAAGTCAGGAAGACCAATCATCTCCTTCAGCTCACGGATGTGGTGGGCCCCCAGGGCGTCCCCACATGTCTTCAGTCCAATGGTGTCCCTCGCCTTTCTGTCCAATACCAAAACTGAATGACCTTTCTGGGCCAGAGTGAGAGCGGTGATTGCGCCTCCTGTCCCAGCACCAGCGACAATAACATCATAATCTACCATAGTGTGCTACCTCGACATATTCCACGTCTGCTCAAGGAACCCCTCGAGCTGCAGAGATATGAGCGCATTGTCAGCCCACCCGCAAACTGAAAGGTCGGGCATGGAAATGAGCGCTTCTGCACCATCGACCACAAGGTTGACCGCGAGTGTATCTTCCCTTATTCTGTGCTTCACTTTGTAGTCTGGCAGGTCAGTCGCATCAGCTAATATTAGTCGAATGGATACACCGCGTTCAGATGCGGCTTTCAATGCGGCATGAACTGGTTCATCAAACATCTCCATTGTGGGCGAAACTAGAAGAATCCGCTCTGTGGCTCTTGAAACCATTCCTTGTATTTTGGATTCAACCACTGACCTACCTCGAATTGTATAAATCAACGT
>JBHLQS010000155.1:0-6747 GCA_048883405.1 Candidatus Thorarchaeota archaeon | reverse complement strand
CTAAAGACATTCTCGGTTGGATTTCAAAATGCGGAGAGTCTGACTGTTGCACGGGAAGTTGCCAAACACATCAAGTCTAATCACAGGGAGATCATCGTTACACAGAGTGACCTTATTGAAGCATTACCAGATGTGGTCTACCACCTCGAGTCATTCGATCCCGCATTGGTACGCTCAGGCATCATGAATTTCATTGCTGCCAGGGAAGCAGCAGGAGAGGTTGATTATCTGATAATGGGAGACGGAGCGGATGAGCTCTTTGGTGGATATAGACACATCAAGTCAATGAATCACGAGGCGATGGCAAATGAGATAGTCGACTTGACAAGCAGCCTCCATAATACTGTCCTGCAGCGTATTGACCGATGTGCGGCCGCTCATGGATTGACACCCCTATTGGTGTTCCTCACTCCAGATATAGTCAAACTTGCCCTTAGAATCCCGGCAAGGTACAAAGTATACAAAGGAAAGGGGAAATGGATACTTCGAGAGGCTATGCGTGATTACCTGCCAGACAGGATTCTGATGAGAGCCAAAACAGAGACATTGCAGGGCACAGAAGTAGGAGAAGTGATTGCCGAACTTGCTGAAAGAAGCATATCGGATGAAGAGTTCAAGAAAGAGAGGAAATTGCCTAATGGTTGGAAACTGAACACCAAGGAAGAGCTAATCTATTATCGCATCTTTAGGATGCGCTTTGGAGAGTTAGAAGACCTCTCATGGATGGGGAGAACGAAGAGGAATTAGAGATTAGTGGCCATAATCCTTGGCCTAACTTAAATAACGGCGTGTATCTGCTCTGGTTCCAACAGCAAACGAGGTCATCGCCTTGGCTGAACTACACAATCTGCTCTACAAGACTCTTGCTAACATAGTAGGACCGGAGAACATCACTGACAAGGACTTCGAGCTTGAGGCCTATACTCGCGACCTGAGTTCAGCTCCAGAGAAGAGAGCATCACTGGTTGTCAGACCCAGTACGACTGAACAGGTCTCAACCATCCTGAGAGTGCTGAACCGATATAGAGTGCCAGTCTATATCCGAGGCGGAGGAACTTCACATTGGGGAGAGTGGCTTCCAGACCAAGGCGGCATCCTGATGGATATGACCGAGTTGAACAGGATCATCGAAATCGATGAGAGGGCTCTGACCGCTACTGTTCAGGGTGGATGCACATGGTTCAAGCTTCGAGGTGAACTGAAGAAACGCGGTCTGTCCTGTGAACCAAGAGAGATGGGAGGACGAGCCATAACCATTGGTGCCAGCATAACGAAAATTGGCTCAGGGTCAATTGGAGTCACAAAACGTGGTAGACTGGGATGGGATGTTCTCAGTCTGGAGGTTGTCTTACCCACTGGCGAGATCATCAAGACTGCGGCCGTGGAGTACCTTGGCCTTCGACCCTTTGAGAACAGGGGTATTGGACCCAACTTGACCCAGTTCTTCATTGGCTCAGGGGGAGAATTGGGAGTCATCACCGAGGTCACGTTGAGGGTCACACCCATACCCCTCGATGACTACATGTACTTCGACTTCGGTCATTTTCAGGACCTTGAGAGAGTTGGAGATGAAGTGACAAGACCGGTTGGTGATGAACTTGCATTTCATCTGGAGTATGGGACTACTGGAACCCTTGAGGAAGGTTCTGGCATAGAGGTCAGGGTCTGGACATATGGGTACACCGAGAAGGAATTGGAGTTCCGGACTGAACGGGTAAGAGACATCTGCACCAGAGAGGGCGGGACAGAAGGCGACCGAAAGAAGGCAGAGAGGACTCACCATCGTGACTACGGTTTCCTGTGGGGCGGTTTGACAGACTACTTCGACCCTGGTCCAATCGATTACGTTGGTGGATATTGCTCAATCTACTCCCTGCACAAGTTCTTTGAGGTCTGGAAGAAGATTGTCCAAGAGAAACATGGTTGGACACCCCCTCCAAAGTCCGGCCTAGGAGGATGGTTGATTCCTAGAGGCTGGGGAGTCTTCGGCGAGTTTCGGTACATAGACCCGGATGAGCGCTCTCGCGTCAGAACGACCGCAGAGGAACTCACCAGAGAATGGTTTGAGCTTGACTTCATGCCATGGCGGCTGGGTGACCATCTGTACCTAACGAAGCACACGATTCCCAAGCTTGGCGGATGGTACGAGCTTATCAAACGGATAAAGAAGGAGCTGGACCCCAACGATATCCTGAATCCCGGGAAGATGATTCGATGAGTGGAGGCAGTGAGATGAACATTGACAAGTACTACGACCAGATCTGGCAGTGCGGGAGATGCGGCTACTGTGGAGGAGGATTTCCAGAGGACCGCTGCCCCTCCCGGTTTCTAGGCAAGTTTGAGTCGTCCACTGCCAGAGGAAAGCTCCTCATCGCGAGGTCCCTGATGAAGGGTGAGCTCCACGCGACCCCCGAGCTGGCTGACAGGGTCTACGAATGCACTTTGTGCGGGTCTTGTGAGATCATATGCGACCGAATCATCCATCTGGACCTAGTTGAGATTCTCGAGGCACTCAGGGCTGATCTTGCTGAGGCAGGCGTTGGTCCTCTTCCAAGGCACAAGGAGATACTCGATTGGATCAAGGAGGAGCACAACCCCTACATGGAGAAGCACGAGGAAAGACTGAGCTGGATACCGGAGGGAAAGGAGCGCATCGGTCAAGGAGATGTCTTGTATTTCACTGGCTGCACAGCTCCCTACAGGCAACAGAGCATCGCCGAAACCTCCATACAGGTGATGGAGGCAGCAGGAGTTGACTTCCAGGTGGCACCCCAGGAGTGGTGCTGCGGCTCTGTGATGTTTAGAATCGGAGCAAAGGACGTGGGTCTGGAACTGGCGAAACACAATATGGAACTGTTTCAGTCATTAGGTGTGAAGAAGATCGTGACCCACTGCCCAGGATGCTACAGGACACTGAAGCTGGACTACCCAAAGGTCTTGGGAGAGATGCCAATTGAAGTCTTACACTTCGCTGAGTTTGTTGAGGAGCTGCTGAGCAATGGAGAGCTCAAGCTGGGCGGCAGAATCGAGGCAAAGGTGACCTATCATGACCCGTGCCATCTCGGAAAACACGCAAAGGTGTATGACGCTCCCAGACAAGTTCTTGAAGCTATACCAGGGATGGAGCTTGTTGAGATGGAGCGAACTCGTGAAGACTCCTGGTGTTGCGGTGCTGGTGGTGGTATGAAGTCTGCCTTCCCTGACTCAGCTATCAAGGTGGCTGCAGAGAGAATCAGAGAGGCAGAAGAAACCGGAGCAGACTATCTGGTCTCAGCCTGTCCATTCTGCAAACAGAACTTGAAAGATGCCTCTGACTCCATGGGAGACATGTTTGAAGTCGTTGATTTGATGGAGTTGCTAGCTCTCGCTCTCCAGAAAAGGTAACTAAAAGAGCGACACCTATGATTCACGTTGTTCGAGTCTATGTATGAGATTCAGGGATTGAGAGAAGTTCTATGTCCGGGTGCTCTTCCTGTGTTCATACTTCGTGGCGACACGCTCTTCGCAGTAGAAGAACTGCACAGGTCTGCATTTGGACAGAGGCCGCTAGAATGCGCAACAGATGGAGTCAGGCAAAGTGAGACTAAATAGAAAGATCGCAAGAGGGTATGTACTGGTTGGCTTCTCCTACTTTCTGCTATGGCACTTTTTACTTAGTCCCACCGACAAAACGAACTCGTTCTTGCAAGCACTCTTCTACATATTCCTGCCAGCTGTCCTTGTCCTCCCGTATCTCATATTTGATGCCGTTGATGAGGCAATTGGTAGAAGAAGAGAGTGAAGGGTGAAGAATTGCAGTGGCAACGAGAAGGTAATTGCACCGGAACTCATATCTCCAAGTAGGGATGATGAATATCGAACTCATAATTATCCAGTGATACCGAACAGCATCCATGGTTACAGCCCGAATGGCTCTTTTCCTCCGTGATTCCTTTATTCTTCAAACGTCTGTGAGAATCAACAGATTGAGGCGAAGCAAGTGGTAGAAAGGAATGGATGGACAACATTCCAGGCCATAGGAACGATCATACTCCTCTTCATTGTCGCATCTGGATGGAGCCAGTGCGTAGCAGTAGGCTCTTGGTCTGATGACTTCAATGATGGAAACTGTGATGATTGGACAGTGTATGGCTTGGACCTAACGACGGATACGCCTGTACCAGTGGATGGAGAGTTCTCCGCCGACGACAACACCCTGACCGCCTCAGGCCCGATGTGGAACTATGCAGCGCGTTCCAGCTCTGTCGCATTTGGCTCATGGCGTTTCAGATTGCATGCCATGAATACTCCCGACAACTATTCCATTGTGTTATTCTGTATCAGCGACTTCAGTCAATTTACTATCAATGGCACTGGCTACTCTTTGAGTGTATGCACAGGACAACTGTATACCAAGTCGAATGGGCCAGCACTCTTGTTCTCGAAACATGAGGGCAGGGCCCATCCACCAGTCATTGCAAGATATAACTCGTCAGGCGAAATATCTGGATGGCAGGATATTCATATTACACGTAACAACCTAGGAGAATTTCGTGTCTATCTCAATGGTACCCTCCGAATACAGACGCTTGATACGACCTATGGCACATCCGAAGACTTCTGTTTTGGTTCAGAGAGCGGCCCGGCAATCGATGATGTGATAGTCATTGATGCTGAAGATCCAATTCCCTCAATTCCTATGGACCCGACGACTATGGTTTTGGCTGGCACTGGAGTTCTGGTTATGGCCATCATCGTGGCCGTCTATTATTTCAGGGTACGGAATAGATCTGAGTGAAACGGATTAACGTCTTGGCAGCTTTATTTGAAGATATCCCTCATCCACAAACATTCCTCTCGTTCAGTAGCACCAGTGACATGGGCTAGAGCGATATCTATAATTCATCAGTAGAATGAGGTAAAGAACATGAAGAGTGAAGACAACACATCCATAGATGCCTACCTCGAAGCACTTCCTGAGGAGAAACAGGTCCCCCTAGAGGATCTCAGGAAGATCATCAAGACCATTGTCCCAGAAGCAGTCGAGGTCATCAGCTACAAGATTCCAACCTTCAAGTACAAGGGGAAAGGGCTCGTAGCACTCTCAGCATCAAAGAAACACTGTAGCCTCCATCTCATGAGTCCATCTGTGATGAAGGCACACAAGGATGAACTCAAGCAATACAGCACAACCACGGCAACTATCCATTTCTCTGCTGACAAGCCACTACCTCCTGCTCTTGTGGAGAAGCTGGTCAAGGCACGTATTCATGAGAATCAGAAGAAGTAGGTCTCGCTTCAACTCTCTTATCACGTTAATAGAATAATGGAATTAGACACCAGGTCCGTTGCATATACTCTCGATACTCATCCCCAAAGGTGGCAAGGAGCAATTCCTCCTCGAGAATGATTCGGCTTCTGAAAATCATGAACAACCCAATCGTAGTCAGGAACGCAACGAGTATACTTCCGAGAGAGAACGCATATCCAAACAACAGAAGTAGAAACCCTAGATACTGTGGATTGCGGATGTACCCATACATTCCTGTAGTGACAAGTCTATGGTCTTCCTCTATGGTTATCCTCGGGCCTCCGTATCGACCAATCTGAACTCGACTCGCAAGGAGGACTGTTGAACCTAAGAGAAGGAATGCGACTCCAATAGCTGACATCACACCTGCAACAGCTGCGAGATATCCTCCGGTGAAGTACATAAACTCGAAGTGAGGCAATGCTACCATGAGTGGTAAACACAAGAAGGCAGTGGCCATGAGAGGCTTGTTGGACTGGTCAGACTTCTTTGATACCGGCCTGATCGCAAGGTCTATGCTGACGACTACTGAGAGTATTAAGATAGGGCCCAGAGTCACCAGGGATGCAAAGACTTCCGGTGTGAAGATAATGGGTTCGTCCTTAGACGTGTGAATGGTGAGAATGAGTATCCGGAAAGAGGCTCAACAACTCTCTCAGACTTCGTATCACCACCACATCCTCTGGCAAGTCGGGATCTTCAGTTGAATCAGGGACAATGAGGACCGCCCTCATTCCAGCTCTCCTCGCAGCCCTCACGTCCTTTCGATTTCTGTCCCCCACAAGGGCACAATTCAGAGGGTTCACTCCCATCTCGTGGGCATTCAGAATTGGCATATAGGGCGAGGGCTTGCTGAATCCGTGGATCATGGTATACTGGACACTCTGGAATAGGTGAAGCACACCTGTGCTCTCGAGGAGCTCTCGGGGATTCTGCTCCCAGTTGGTGGCGACAGCTAGCTTGTACCCCCGACGGTTCAGTTCCTCCAGCACCTCTCTTGCGTGTGGTTTCATGACGAGGGACTCTCCACTGAGCATCTCATTCCAGAGTCGTTGATAATGTACTGCTTTCCCCTCAAGATCCTCTGTCACACCGAGTTCCCGCAGGATTGTCCTGTCGAACTGGATCCACTCTTCGACCGAGAAACTGTGGTCCACCGGACTGTTTTCCCTTACTAGGCGGTCGGAAACCTCCCTCTCCGCAGTGTGGTGAGCGGCCTCGAATGCTTCAATGGACACCTCGAACTCATCACCGCAGACCTCTCGTAGGAATCTCTTGTGGGTCTCGAAGAGTGAAGCCGGCAAAGAGTAGAGCGTGTCCCCCAGGTCAAAAATCACTGCTGTTATGTCTTTCAGGGGGACGTGAGTCATGTCGAACGATTACCCATGTGGAGTTTTAAAAGGGCTGTCATTCTGATCAAACCTCGTTTCTCTCCGATAAGCAATAAGAGAGATGAA
>JBHLQS010000154.1:0-6784 GCA_048883405.1 Candidatus Thorarchaeota archaeon | reverse complement strand
TGGAACGGACCCGCATTGATAAAGCAACAGCTGGTCTTGCGCGTCTCCAAGAGAATGTTGACACAGCGGTGGTCATTGACAATCAGAAACTCATGGAGCTAGTGCCTGACCTGCCACTTGAGGAAGCATTTGGAGTCGCTGACGAGGTGCTTGCAAACATGGTCAAAGGAATCACCGAAACCATCACAATGCCCAGTCTAATCAACCTCGACTATGCAGACGTCCGTACAATAATCTGTAATGGTGGTGTAGCACTTGTTGGTCTCGGAGAGGCTACAGGGTCGGACAGAGCGAATGAGGCGATACGAAACTCTCTGAATAGTCCCCTTCTCGAAGTGGAGTGGACTGGAGCGACTGGAGCTCTGATACACATCACTGGCGGTCCCGATATGTCTTTGGCTGAGGCAAATAAGGTTGGGGAGCTGGTGTCAGAAAAGATGAGCACAGACGCGAATGTGATCTGGGGGGCACGAGTCGATCCGCGTTTGAGTGGAGTACTACGAGTCATGTTGATTCTCACTGGTGTAAAAAGCCCACAGCTACTACCTCGGTCAAAGGAGGAGTCCAAGGCATCAAAGCTGCTTGGAAAAGCGCGTCTTTCAGAACTGGGGATACTGGCGTCGCATGTGAGTGCCACTGCTACAAAATCAGCTTCCCAGAAAGCACGAGACTTCGGAAAGGTTCCACCCATCACAGGACGTCCATCTTGGGAGGAACGACTAAAGCCTCTTGAAAGGAAACTGATGCAGCGCAAGCCGCCTGAAGAGAATCAGAAGGACCTGAAAGAACTCGGTCTACGAAGAATTCTATGAGGGGATGTAAATCGTCCAGAGTCGCAGCAGAGAACCTAGTTGTGACTAGTATGGACTGATAAGATCTTCAGCATGTCTTGTATTTGCATATTGTAACCTAGTCTAGTCCATGTTCCTTGAACCATTCATCAGCAATCTGTGCCACGCGCTCGTAGAGTGGACCTGTTCCATCGACGCCTTCAGGGGTAATCCTGATTTTGTTCATGACAAGGATCAATGGTTGCTCAGCAAAGTACTGCACACCACCGGGTGGAAATGCTTTCTCAAGCTCCTTCACAAGACCCTCAAGGCTGACCTCTCTCTCCGCAACTGAGAATGAAACAATGCTGCTACCATAGAGAAATATCCTGGGAATTGGACCCTTTTTTGACTCAACATCTGAGAGGACTATGCTAAGACTGGTCTGATCAATGCCTCTCAGAGTACCGACATATGTGTCACCAGTATTGATGACAACTTCTACTGTCGCACCGATAACCGAGGCCAGCTCGCGGTTAAAGGCACGCATTGCTGCGACATCTGACATTCTAATATCACCTTAGAGTGTAATCTCTGCGAAAGAAGGCGTCATGCCATGTCGTTTTAAGCGTGATGCTTTGACAGAGTACAAAGTGTTTCCCTAGAGAATGTGTTATTAGTCTCTGGCTTCGACATTCGACTTGGTGAGAGAATTGACCGTCACCAACAAGCACTTCGCCCGACAATTCTTACGTGAAGAATGCCTGCCTGATCCGTTCTGCCCTGGCTGCGGGAATATGGAAACAGGCTCAGCGTTCCTTAAGGCAGTGAAGGATCTAGGCCATGAAGACCTCAGCAAGTTCGCCTTTGTTTCAGGCATTGGTTGTGGCGCTTGGATTGTTTCTCCACATTTCCGCGCGGACACTCTGCATACAACTCACGGCCGGGCCATCGCATTTGCAACTGGTTTGAAGCTGGCGATACCTGAGCAAGAGGTCGTTGTGATTAGCGGTGACGGAGACCTGGCTGCAATTGGCGGGAACCATCTTATTCATGCTGCACGTCGCAACATGGACCTGACCGTCATCTGTTCAAACAATTGGATATATGGAATGACTGGTGGGCAAGTTGGGCCCACAACTTTCACTGGTGACCGAACAAGTACAACCCCATATGGTAACCCAGAGCGCCCGTTCGATATTGCTCGATTGGTAGCTGCGGCAGGAGCCAACTACGTTGCGAGATGGACCACCGCCCATCCGTTTCAGGCAGCAAGAGCAATGAAAACAGCCCTGGAACGGAAGGGTTTCACATTTGTAGAAATGCTTAGCCAATGTCCAACTGCGTATGGTCGGAGGACGAAGGCTGGTGGACCTGTTGAGATGCTGAAATGGATGAAAAAGATGCCAATTCGGAAGAAGGATGACCCAATGGAGTATCGCACCCCCAAACACGAAACAATCGATCTTGGTGTATTTGCAGATCGGAATGAACCATCCTTTCTAGAGTCTCTGAAGCAAATCACCAGTCAGTGAGATGAGATGCGATGAGGAAGGAGTTCCGTATTGCTGGCACTGGTGGTATGGGTGTTGTGCTTGCTGGAGTTATTTTGGGGCATGCTGCGGTCGTTCATGCTGGCCTTGAATCCGTTCAGACACAGAGCTATGGTTCAGAGGCCAGGGGAACGGCAGCAAAGAGTGAAGTGATCATTAGCGACGAACAGATACGTTATCCAAAGGTTCGCGAAGCGGATTACAGCGTCTTGATGTCACAGAAGGCCTTCGAACTGTATCTCCCTGGAGCCAAGAAAGGAGGAGTTCTCTTGATAGACCCAGACCTTGTCGACCCCAAAGAGGCTGAGGGCGTCTTTGAGATTATCAGTGTTCCAGCAATGAAGACGGCCGATGACATGGGATTGCGTCTGATTTCAAACATGGTCATGCTGGGAGCTTTAGTGAAGAAGTCGGGAGTCTTTCCTGTCAAAGCACTCGAGAACGCACTAAAGGACCTCGTCAAATCTAATACGCTCAAACTCGACATCGATGCAATCAGAGTCGGAACAGGATTTGTCTAACCGCCATGTACCAGGGGCAGGACCAAGATTCTATCATCATCTTCTAGTACAGTAGTGAGTCCGCCTGTGAGACCAACATCGGTCCCATTTCGCAAAATCAACGCCTCACGGTCAATTATCTCTGGATCAGTCCAGATCCCTCTGACTGCCTCTTCGGACTCAATGAGGATTTCGAGAAACTCTCCTAGATTGGTGCCGTCTTTTAGATTCATATTGAATATCTGCATTCCCGCCTTAGCAGCAAGCGGGCCTCGAAATCGTATCTCTACTCTCATTCCAACCAAGTCTTGCAATTTTCACCACAAGATAAAGGACTCGGAGCTGACCATCTGACTCGTTTGCGCCGAGCAACTCTCTTATGTAAAACAGGTGAACCTGCCTCAACATGGGCTGTAATACACCTGCAGATGAGAATAGGTCATCAAGCCGCATTGCTCGTGTCTTCGGCATTCACGAACCTACACAGAATGCGGCTAAATTAGTGAAGATTCTTGCAGTTCTGTTTCCGTCATTTGCAATCAGTTTCCAGATATCAACCACCTTCTATACAATCTTCATTGCAGAAGCCCTTGGAGATGGCGACTATATTACCGGTCTAACCTACGTGGGAGTTCTTGTTGTCATTTCGCTCTTGTCGCAGACACTGCTAGACTATCCGACCGGTGCCATAGGTGATTGGATTGGCCAGAGATACATCATTGCATCAGCCCTCTTGTGCTATTCAATCGCATTCTGGATAACTTCCCAAGTCACCCCGACTACTCCGTTCTCTACGTTTGCAGCCATCTACATTCTCATGGGGATTGGCTCAGCACAAGAGAGTGGAGCATTTCAGGCTTGGTTTGACAATAATTGGAAGGTTTCCATGCCCCATGATGAAGACCGTAGGCAGTATGGTGTTTTTTGGGGACGGATTGGTATGGTTTGGCAAGTTTCATCAACACTTGTGTTGATTCCTGGTTCATGGCTGGCTCTTGTCTATAATCGCCAGTGGGTCTTTCAGCTACAGGCGTTGTTTTCCCTTGCTCTAGCCTTTGCAGCACTGCAACTCGTTCGAGATCTGCCCGGAGTGAGGGAAGAGTCCGAAAAGCGACCATCTCTTCGTGAGTATGGGGGTCTATTGAAGGATGGTGTCAGGTTTCTTGGTTCAAGCAGATTCGTCACATTCATCATTCTAGGCGAGGTAGTGATGTGGAGCACAGGCCCTGTATGGTGGAATCTGATCCTATTTCCACTCTATTTCACATACCTGTTAACAGATGTTGCAGTTTCGTCATTCAGAACAATGGTCTTCCTTCCTGAGGCTATCGCCCAAGAGAGAAGTGGCGTCTGGTCCAGGCGATTTGACGCAAAGACTTGGATTCCGCGTTTCAGGTTCCTACAATTTGGTGGGTTTGTTTTCTATGTCGTTCTTGCTATTGTCACGTCAGTTTATCCTCCCACCTCTCTCGATTCTCCGGTCATTCCTGGTTTAGACTTCCCGATCGAAGGCCTAGCCCCTACGACACTGATCTTCATAGTATTCGTGATTTCAAGCGCACTTGGAGGCTTTGCCCAAATACTCACCCAGCGAGTAATGATAGATGTAATCCCCAGCAGAATCAGAAACAGTATGTATTCACTGCAGCCAACCCTGATAATGCTGGCATCCGCTCCTCTCATTGCTCTATTTGGCTGGCTGATTCCTCAGTATGGCTTTGCACTCACTTTCACAATCTGCTCACTAGTGACTCTCATAGGAGCTTTGTTAGTCCGAAAGGCATTTGATTATCCAATACCCAAGGCTGATGAAGTCAGATTGGCCAGTCAAGATGAGGTCAGTGAACTTCAAGAGCTAGATGTCACTTAGAATGGGAGGCCTGGGTCCGCAGAAACCGGACCCTATTCTTATGGTCTTAGGCTTGTCCACCAGTTCGTGATACGATGCCAGAGCTTCTGTACGTCTTCAATGCGGTACTTGTACGCCATGAATGTCAGTACAACGAAGGTGAGCAGAAACATTCCTATTGTCAGACCCAGTAGAATCGGTGACCCGTAGAAATAGTCTGGACCTTGTACAAGTGGGTCTGAACCCACCTTGAAGTTCTCGTTGATGAAATTCATGAATGTGTGTGCTGTTATAGTCCCGACTAGAGTACGACGACTCGAGAAGTTCTCATAGTAATAGCCATAGAATAATGCAAAAACCGTAGAGAACACCACAAGCGAGATCGCCTGTCCAACAGAGAACCCACTATCGAGCCCATTCACTATTGGCCAAGTGACATGCCATACGCCAAACAGCAGTCCGGAAAGAAAAATCGCGCCAAAGGTCGATGTTCTCTCTCTGAAGGAGTTCTGCAGAAGGCCTCTGAAAAGGACCTCTTCCAGGAATCCATTTGTGAGGAAGAAGAGGAACAGGTACCATAGAATATCTACATTGAGAATCACAAAGGAAACATTGTAGGTTGGGTCCATTGTCCCATAGATAATCTTGGGAAACACATTCAACATGAGATGCCATGCCGCAAAGATGCCAATTCCCAATACAATTTGGGTTCTGAAATAAGGTCCCCTAGCCAGACCCAGAACAGAACTAAACTCTGTCCTTCTGTATTTCCAAAACACTCCAGCAATAATCAGCAATGGGAACAGCTTGGAGGGCATGATGTTTATCCATGTGTCCCCCAAGCCCAGGACAAAGATGTCTACGATTCGCCAGACTACCGCTACAAGGAAAAGCAGTCCACCAAGGGGCAAAAGCCCAATCTTTGAAAGAGGGTGCTCAGAAATCTGTTCCTTGCTTTGTGTTTCCTGAGCCATTTCAGTAATTGTCATTTGAGATACCTCTAGTGTTGTATCGCTACCAGTTGAGTGTCCTATCATTGGAATTTAAAGACCGAAAAACATCGGATTTCGAAAAATGGGAAAGAGATTCCTCGAAATCTAGAGGAACCTCAGCAGTATTGAATGCTAGTACATTGCTGTTGCTACTTCAATAGAATCAGCAGCGGGTTGGTCCCGTTTGTACCATGGGTTCACCATAGCAACTGTATAGGTAATGACACTTATCGCCGTAATCATATCTGCGACAAAGCCTATCCCCATGGCCATCATAGCCACTTTTCCACCCTGACTAATGAGGGAAAGAATGGTTGCAAACACCATGAGGTCGCTTCGAACTTCTTTCAATCGACCCGTTTTCCAAGTTATGGTGAACATAACAAGCCAGCCTATCATAAGTACCAACAAAAAGGGAATCACCAATGTCATGATCTGCTCTCGGCTTGTGCCAAGAAATGTAGCAGCAATCCAATAGATCGCAGATGCTGCGGTGATCTTGTTGTGATGCTTTCTCCACCTAGGGGCCAGAATGCTGAGAAGCACGACCACCATAGGAATCACCATTACCAACACCACAAAGGCACGTATACGAAACATCTCAACAGAATCTACAATTACGCCCAGCAAAGGCAAGGCCTGAAGCACTTGGCTTACTGCTGAGCTGATGAAGATTATACTGAACATCAATGGAAGGTCAGTATAGAGCCTATTCTCTTGTCTTCTCCACAGAAAATAGAGGTACATGGACAAGCAGAACGACAGGAACGCAGTCGTTAGACTAGAGATTACTGTTGGATCCAGAATAGTCTGCAAAGTTATCGGAACTCCTTGATATGGACAAACTTCCATTCGGATGTTGATTATTAAGGCACACAGAATTCTCTCAGCCGGAATGCGCTCTTATTTTTTGCATCAATTCTGCTCCCTACTTTCTGTTTGCAGCTGCGTACGAAATGCGTACCCGGCACTACATTCCAAATGATTCTTTCAGAACCTCTGCATTCACATAACCTGCTTTGTAGGTCTTGCCCTTGACAATGTCATTAAGGGTGATTTCTGCAGGGCTGAAGAGAAGTGGATCGACCTTATAGAAGTCGAACTCGAAACTCTTGAACAG
>JBHLQS010000153.1:0-6806 GCA_048883405.1 Candidatus Thorarchaeota archaeon | reverse complement strand
TGATTGCCAAGCGGGCTAAACCAGGGCAATTCATTATGATAATACCTGACGAGGAGGGAGAAAGGACACCCTTCACGCTTTCCGATTGGTCCCCTGAAGATGGCACTATTACCATCTTCTATCAGGAGGCTGGAGTTTCAACAATGAAACTTAGTGGCATGAAACCAGGCGAGGTGGTATATACACTCGTAGGGCCTCTTGGAAGACCTTCGAAGATTGAGAAATTTGGAACTGTTCTTCTGGGCGGCGGTTGCTATGGACTGGGCGCCATTTATCCTCTGGCAAAAGCGTACAAGGAAGCGGGCAACAGAGTCATTGCCCTCTTTGAGGCTCGAACAACGTATATCATATATAATGAAGAGAAGATTAGAGAGGTAGTTGATGATCTATATATTGTGACCGCTGATGGTTCCAGGGGGCTGATGGGACATGTTCCAGAAGCCTTGCCGCATATTCTCGAGAAGGAGGGAAAGATCGATTACGCACACTTCATTGGCTGCACCTACATGATGATGGTTTCGTCAAGAGGCACAAAGGAGCATAACATTCCCACAATCGTAGCCATGAACTCGTTGATGCTGGATGGAACAGGCATGTGCGGAATCTGTCGGGTTGAAGTGGGGGGGAATACGAAGTTTGCATGTGTTGATGGTCCAGACTTTGATGGCCATCTGGTGAACTGGGACATGGTGTTCGCAAGAAAGCATGCATACGCTGCAGAGGAGAATATGGCCTACCAATTCTATAAAACTCGAACAGATGGAACCTTGAAGAATTTTGCAAAGGACCGCAGGGAGGTGACCTAAGTGAGCGAACGAAAAGATGGACTCACCCCCAAAGAACGGATGGCCATCCCCAGAGCCAAGATGCCAGCGCAAAATCCTTCATTGAGAGCAACGAATTTCCAAGAGGTCCCGTTGGGGCTCACACCTGAGCAAGCTATGCAAGAAGCAAAAAGATGCCTTGATTGCAGAAAGCAACCTTGTGTTTCTGGCTGTCCTGTCGGCGTTCAAATTCCTGAATTCATCAAGCTAGTAGGAGAAGGGAAGTTTGGAGAAGCTGCGAAACTAATCAAGGAAACTAATGTGCTTCCTGCCGTCACTGGAAGAGTATGCCCCCAAGAGAATCAATGTGAAGGAGATTGCACGCTTTTCAAGAGATATGGTGGAGTTTCTATTGGTGCTCTGGAACGCTTTGTAGCCGATTATGAGAGGAACAATAATCTGGTCGAGATCCCACCAAGTCCAAAACCAACAGGAAAGAAGGTGGCTATAATTGGCTCCGGGCCATCTGGTCTGACGGTTGCAGGCGACCTAATTCTCTTGGGTCACGAGGTTGCTGTCTTTGAAGCACTCCATAAGGCCGGCGGCGTTCTTGTCTACGGTATCCCTGAATTCAGACTCCCAAAAGAAATAGTCGCAGCGGAAGTAGACTACCTGGCAAAGCAAGGAGTACACTTTGAGCTGAATGTAGTTGCTGGAATGACAGTAACAATGGATGAGCTCATGGATGAATATGATGCGATCTACATCGGTGTAGGAGCAGGCCTTCCGTGGTTCATGAGAATCGAGGGAGAAGAATTGAACGGAGTATTCTCTGCTAATGAGTACTTAACCAGATCCAATCTAATGAAGGGCTATTTGTTTCCTGAATATGACTCTCCACTGCCCCCGGGAAAGCATGTTTGTGTTGTTGGTGGAGGAAATGTAGCTATGGACTCTGCTCGGACCGCAAAAAGATTGGGTGCGAAGGTGACCATCGTATACAGGCGAGCACGAGAACAACTCCCGGCAAGAGCAGAAGAAGTCCATCATGCTGAGGAAGAGGACATAATATTCCAGCTGCTTACGAACCCTGTCAGGATTCTGGGTAAGGATGGCAACGTTGTAGGCATGGAATGCATTAGGATGGAGCTTGGGGAACCTGATGCCAGCGGAAGAAAACGACCAATTCCTATCGAGGGCTCAAACTTTGAGATGGAATGCGATCAAGTCATCATCTCAATCGGAGCAGGAGCAAACCCATTATTGACAAAGACAATGCCTGACTTAGAACTCAACAAGTGGGGCTATATTGTTGTAAATGAGAACAATCGGACGAATATGCCTCAAGTATGGGCTGGTGGTGATATTGTCACAGGTTCAGCGACAGTGATCGAAGCGATGGGTGCTGGGAGAATCGCGGCGAAATCAATGCACGCATATCTGATGGGTCTTCCACAACCGAAAGCAGATGATGAAGCGGCTGAGTAGGGTCCATCATGAGCCATAGACAGCTCTTACCTCTCTCACAACTAGTCCTGGCAAGTCACCTACTGACTTCACTGGGATAGCAGAAACGCCTGCCTTGGTCATAACACTAAGTGTTTGGTCCTCAATCTCGTATCCAAGTGACTCGATGTGGAACATGAAATACTTGTGACCACGACGAGTCAGCTTTGCCATCGACTTGATGAGTCGATTCCAGTTTGCAATCTCAGCATCTGTAATCATGAGGACCATGACCGCAGAGCCTGCAGAATCGCAAGCATCAGAGATCTTCTTTATTGGAGCAACTGTACCCCCACCTTGATACGCCAATAGCACCTGCTCAATAGTCGAACGTTCTCTAGTCCAGTCACAGATGCGAGTTCCATCAGAGAAATTGATGGCAGCAACTCGGCTCCCTTTCCGCAGAACAACGTCCATGGCGGCAAATGCGGAGACCAATGCTGTGTGGTATGGCCCAGACACAGTCTTACCACGCATTGACCAAGTCATTGAGCCACTTGAGTCTATCACAAGCAATAGATCAGGAAGTGTATGGGATTCATACTCTCCGTACATCTCTGTCCTGAGCCATCGTCTAGTGGAGAGATTAGGCACCAGGACGGGGAATGACTGCAGGCTTTGTACAATATCAAGTTCCTCAATGGGATCCCCTAGCCGCCAGACCTGAGTGGACAGCGGTGTAGAACCTGCTGCTTTCCGCTCTCGTACATCAAATCTCAAGAGACCGCGGACCTTTGCTCTATACCAAAATTGAATCCACTCTTTCCTCTTCGAGCCTATTCCAGCAACCAGATAGACAGCTTCTAGGTCTCTAAGGTCCCCACCTCTCTTTTCAACCTCAACCGCTAGCCGCTCCATTTCCTTCTCAAGATCCTCGTCTTCAGCATCTCTCATGCATCGCTTTGCACGGTCACCATTTCGAATCTCAGTAGGGTTGCCCATCACCGCATCCACATCAAGCGGGACGAAGATAGAACCTGTGGCTTGGCCTTCACCAGGCTCAGCGGTTCCACCGCAACCTGCAAGAGGCTCATCAGGATTGGGTTGCCATTGAGCCACGATCTTCGCAATCTCCTCTACCGCCTTGGGCCACCTTTTTTCATTGTCGATGTTCTTTCGGCCAATCCACACTATCGACTCAGCAGCCTCGTAAGTTTCCTTGTCTACAACGACTGTTGACGGAAGCGGAAATCCCCACATCGCCCGATAGCAGGACACTATTAAGAGCCACAGTGGGCTATGAGCTTGACCCATCATAGAAGAGCCAAAGATGTTGGATGTAATACGTGAGTGAGTAAGGCGTGTGTACCTCTTAAGCAAGGCAGAATCGACAACCAGGTCTGCGAACAGGTTACATACAAACAATGCAGTTGCATCGGTGACATGGCGTCTAGCTGCTGCAAACATCATTCCATTCATCACGGTATCATAAGGACAGACCAAGTAATGCTGAATCTCGTGATGGCAGACGGATCTAAGATAGGGCTCAGCCTCATTCATGTCAAGATGGGGAGGCACCCCCGCTGTGTTCAGATGGACTGTCCAGTCATCTGTTTCGATGTAGAAATAGCTGCTAGCATCTGCAACATGCTCCACATGGACATCAGGCAAAGGCGGATGGTAGAAGTCAGCGAGCGCACTCTCCCATGCGCGATGTGCAACCTCACTCAACAGATTGCTTCTGTCCAATTCCCGAGCTTCTGTCAACTACCAGCAATCTCCTATTCATTGAGGCTTGATTCAATCTCGTTTTTCAATTCTAGCGCATCAGTTCCTCCTGATATCTCAAGAAAGACTGAAGATTCTGGCTTATCACCTGTAACGTAGATGACTAGGGTCAACCCATCTGTTCGAACTACCTTTCGTTTGGGAGGAGTGAGGGTTTCCTTCAAGATACTGGTCATAGAAGGATACCTCAGACTTATGACAGTCCAAAGCTCTTGCCATTGCTCAAAAATGAGGTTGAATTGAGAGAGCGTTAGTCTGTGTAGAGCTTCTGACACTCTATTTAGTAGGACACTTCTGTTTGGGAAGTCGGTGTCCTTCATAAGCTCGGAGTGAACTTCAGTGAGCTTTGTCACATCCTTGTCTTTGACTCCCTTCTCTATACTCTGAACCATTTTCACATAGCGTTTCTTTTTGAGCTCCTTTGCGAAGTCGATATAATCAATCTTGACGAGGAGGTCACTCTTCCCCATTTCCTTCAATTCATCGAGAGCGTCTTTATGAGCGGTCCCAGTACGCAATTTCTCCATGAGTTCGATTGCAGCCTCTCTCTGTACAAACCTAGTTGATGCCAGCTCTACGAGATGTTCCGCAAAAGCAAATCTATCACCAAAGAACGGAGCTCGCTCTATTTCATCCCCAGTGAAACGCGTTCTATGCCAGAAGATAAGTGGAGCAAGCGACTTCACTATCTCTACGCCAACTTCCCCAGCTCCAACCAACCATGCAGCAGCCTTTGTATATCGATTCAGATCTTTGGCAGCTCTCACGCTAAGAGGGATAACAACTCTGTTGCAGACACTCTTTGCCGTATTGAAGTGACAGCCATCGCAGAGCCCGGTTTCAACAGTCAACTCGTGCGTATGACTCTTATCTGTACGAATGCAGGCGCCAAACTCCCTAATCAATGACCGCATATATTCCGACGCCCCAGCGGAAACTGGTACTTTGTCGGCCAGATTCCATATGGTGAGAAGATCCTCCTCACTGAGGATTGCAGGAACTTGCCAGAGCTCATCATAGCCGAATAGCCGTTCATCTCGGGTTGTGAGAATGAGTTCAAGGTCATTGATTGAGGGCATTGTAATGGGAACAGCTATGCCGAACCGATCCAAGAAGGGAGGAGCCAGTTCGAATGTTCCAGCGTCTGAGGGATTAAGTGTGGCAAACAGACAGTATTCCTCGCATTTCTTGACTTCATCGTAGTATTTCAGCTCACCCTCAGCGAGCATTGAGAGTAGAATGTTCTGAGCGTGAGGTGTCAGTCGATTGACCTCATCAATCATCTTCCAGAAGCCGGTGACGAAGTTCCTCCACACCACTACCTCCACACCATCCTTCATCAGTGGGCCAGGCCGAAGAGTGGCCACCATCTTTTCTTCTGTTAGTTGTGGATGTCCTCTGAGCATTCCATCATCAATCTCATCGAGACTCTTCCCAGTCATCATCCTTCCGAGGAGCTTCACCAGTGTCGTTTTACCTCCACCATGTCCTCCCACCAAAAGCATTGCAGAACGGGGCACCAATGTGTTAAGAACACACGCGCCTACAATCTGAGGCAACCGTCGCGTGACTACCTTGTCGCTCGTTCTTGCTCGTTCCTTGAAACGAATAGCCAAATCAGTTGAATGAACGAAAAGACCTCTACTCTCTACGGTCGTAATTGCGTTCCAGACCTTGTCACGGAGAATGTCTGACGGACTGCTCATGATGAATCATGATGGATGACGCAAGAGGTGCCTTAATCCTTGTGTATAAGCCCGATAGGACGGCGCGGATTCTTGTCGACTGCGAAGACATTATTTGCAGAAGTTGTCAGGTTTCGCAAGCATGCCGGAGAGATAATACTGTGGGAGAAGACAATATCTACGCAGACACGGTCATTCTGACTAGACCTGAGGATCTAGACAAAAACCGCCTAAGCCAATATTCCATTAAAGAGATGGCCAAGACCTTTCATGAGGCAATAGCACGATTTGGCAATCTGAGCAAAGACCTGAGAACGAAAGGATTGGTTTTTGGCGGAAGAGTGCTTTTGATAGGAAGCGTAGGCACAGATTTTGAGGCTTTTGTGCAGTACTTGTCCCGTGAGATTCCAATCAGCATTGTGCGTCCCAAGTTGGAAAGAGTCCTTGGACAGTCTGACAGTGTGCGAGAATCGATCAGTTTCTGGTTCGAGTTCGCGAAAAGGAATGCCCCCTCAATACTATATATTGATCGAGCTGAGTACATCGCTCCAGCACATTCGCGGGAATCAGCTCTGCTAGGACTTGAGTCTGAGGGAGTCAGTTGGGATACAGATGAGGTGCTTCTGATAGCTTCCACTTCATCTCCGCAAGCGATGGATGCCGAGCTTTTGTCTATCTTTGACCATACATTCGTTTCAGAAAAGGCCACACTTGATGACCGAGTACGTTTGTTTGAAGCGGCGTTCAAGGGCAGAGATGACCTCAGTCCCACAGATGCTGCGGAACTCAGTGAAGGATGGAGCTTCATTGAGGCCAAGCATCTCGCGGTGAAACTGGTCTTGGAAGAGGCTCAGGAGGAGGTCCCGAGAGAGAAGCTGGAACAGATGATTGCAGAAAGCGGAGTTCTTCCAGTGGGGAGAAAAAGGGCGTTTGAGCACCTTGTGACCCGAATTCAAGGCGAACAAGTGCCAGGCATAGATACCGTCGAATCTGAGTATCCTGATGATTTCCTAGACCAACTCTACCTATTAGCCGTAGGCGACAATTATGCAGAAACTCAGAGAGTCATAGAGGCGCTGAACTCGAGTCTTCCTTTGTCTTCAAAGGACTTTGAATACCTTAG
>JBHLQS010000152.1:4627-6877 GCA_048883405.1 Candidatus Thorarchaeota archaeon | reverse complement strand
TGCCTGATTAACAGTATCACATCTCCGAATGTAATCCACAACATCTGGTAGGAACGTCTTGTGCTCCTTTGCTTCATCAGGCTCGTCATCAGACATCGTGCGGACACCATCTATCCTGTGAGTCAATGTTCGTTTCTCACTCATCTCCTTGGCAAGCGCTGGAAAGTCATCCTTGAACTCTTCGTCAACCATTGTACCCACCAGACAGCTTGCACTTGGGCTCGTGCGATGTTTTCTAAGTCTTTTCTGAAATATTCCCTTTTAACTGTAGCCAAGATGGCCTTGTTGATTCTAGCTGGATATGAACGACCATGGAAGTTTCCCATCAGTGTACCGTGATTCATTCGCAAGTGCGAAAAATGGGATTCCGGTTTCTTTCTCCGCCCTTCTCCAGCCTCCAAGTCCTCCATACCCTGCAGCTAACTTGATAACTTTCCCTATTGAACGATCACCAATTGAGAGTGCTGCCTGAATTCTTGCATTTCTCGGATCTACCCCTTCAACCATCGCTCTTGGGACATTTCGTATCCCCGCTTCAATCAACTTGAGTTTCTCACGAAGTGTTTCAACAGTAGGCTGCACTTCTCGTTCCCATCTTGTATGCGCCTTGGGGACAAATGGGCTGATGCTAGCTGTAATTCTGATCTCGTATGTCTGAGCCAACTGCTTGACCATTCTAGATATGGCAACAATATCTTCTTCAGATTCGTCTGGAAGCCCTATAATGAAATAGAGCTTTGCGGCTTTGTACCCTGCTTCTTTGCCGATTCTGACTGCTCGATAAATATCCTCATCATCAAGTCCTTTACCCATCACCTTTCTGAGTTCCAAAGATCCTGTTTCGGGTGCTATCGTGAGTGTTCGTTGGCCTCCCTTCACAAAAGCCTCTAGAATCTTTGGCGTGATCGAGTCCGCTCGAAGTGATGGCGCAGACAGTTCAACACCTTGTGCTATGACCCAATGTGCTAGCTCTTCCAAGCCATCATGATCGCCAAGGGATGATCCAATCAATGACACCTTCTTGACTGGGGATGACTCAAGCCCTTGTGCAATGATTTCTTTTAGTCTTCTGAGGGATCTGATTCTTCGTGGGCGGCAGATGTGTCCAATCAAACAGAACTTACAGGAATGTCCACATCCACGTGTGACCTCAGCCAGGAATGATTTTCCAAAAACTGGTTCTAGCTGTGACCCTTCCTTGACCTCTGGAATGATTTGAGATGTGGGGTATGGAAGAGAATCAAGATCGTCTATGATTATCCTGGACACTGAGGATGGCCCCGCGGCTGGAACATACACGCCTGAAATTTCTGACAGTTCTTCCAGAGCAACCGACCTGGAAGAGGAATTCTTGACAGCATCGATTATGTCATGTATGACCAGGTCGCCTTCGCCAATGACAAAGGCATCAACGAAATCTACGTAGGGTTCAGGATTTGAGCTTACAACTGGCCCGCCGACTAAAACGATGGGGCTGTCCTTCTCTCTGTCCTTTGCTTCAACTGCAATCGAGCCAAGCTCTAGCATCTGAATGAGGTTAATAATATCCTCTTCCCATGTGAGAGAGAAGGCCACAATGTGATTGTCTGATAGAGGTCTGGATGTTTCTAGTGACTGAGCAGCTGTTGGGACATCATATCGAAAATATCGCTCACAAGATACGTCGTTTCTATTGTTGAGGAGCGCGTAGTATAGGTGCGTTGCCAGCCCTGTCATGCCTGCTCTATATGTAGATGGGTAGCAGTATCCAACAAGAATGCTGACATCTCTAAGATCCTTGACAACAACATTGTGTTCTCTAATCCAGGTCTTAGGCAAAGCGTGTACCTCATCATGCGCTCATTACCCGTCGCCATGGACCAGTTTGCCTGGCGTTACATCGCGCTCAACTATAACTCCGATGCCAGTCTTTGCACCTTGATGAATCACAACTCCTGGTGCTAAGAGTGTGCCAATACCAGTCTTGACACCATCGCCGACTATAGCCCCCATCTTTCTGCGACCTGAATCCACCCTCTTTCCCTTGACAGTGACTTTCACAGGCTGATCATCATGTCTTAGATTGGCAGTGATTGTGCCCGCTCCGAAGTTGACCTTTCGCCCAATCACCGAGTCGCCTACGTAGGAGAGATGGCCAATACTGGAACCTTCCATGACCAGCGAGTTCTTGACCTCACATCCATTCCCTATCTTGACTCCTTTGCCTAGGCTTGTGTGGGGTCGAATGTAGCAGTTGGGGCCAACCACGGA
>JBHLQS010000152.1:2283-4527 GCA_048883405.1 Candidatus Thorarchaeota archaeon | reverse complement strand
ACTAGAGGTTTCCCTGCCACCGGGAGAAGATGTTTTGGCATATTTGCTGTCAGAGGCATCATTCGAGTAGATTCGCCAGCGGCGAGTAGAGCTGCCTTCTTCATGGAGGTTCAAGGTTCCAGTTGGTATACCTCGTTATAGAGTTTGTCGGCTGTATTAGGATTGCACCGCGCCAGAATTATTACCGCGGTGATAGACCGCGACATTCAACTAGAGGCTGCGATACATTAATAAGGGTTATTGCGTACATTATTAGCTGTTGTTTGAAGCAAGATTGAGAACTCTGCGGGCTTCAAACCTTACGAACGGAAGTAGGTGATATCGAAATTGATGTCAGATGAACAATTGAGAGAGGAGCTTAAGGAACTAAAGCTCACTAAGAGCCAGATGATCGTATTGGACATTCTCCGGAGTAGTGGGAAAAACGGTGTTACACCGAAACAGCTTCTGGACAAGGTGTCTTTTGCGCCAAGGACTGTCAGATACGCACTTAGAAAGCTCCTCAAGAAGAAACTAATCAAGAGAGTACCATGCCTTCAGGACATGCGTCAGTGGATCTACGTCCCTGCATAGGATACGCCTTCTCACTCGAGAAGATGTAGCTCAGGTGACCTTATACTACGATATCTGCAAGTCGCCCCTAAGCGGGGTCTTGTGGACTGATCAACAAATCGATAGGACTCATCTCCTATCATTGAGCCGTTGGAACATGAACTATTCATTGATGGAGTCTTGAGAGATGGAAACGCTTAGGATTGTAGCTGGTGAAGAAGAAACTGCAGCAGTAGTCCGTGCCCTAAACGACGAGAATCGCAGGCGGATCCTCCATGCTCTCAGGTCCAAGCGGATGTCTACATCTGAGGTTTGTGAATTCTTAGAAGATGCTGACCCGAGCAAAGAGCTGAAACCTCAGACCGTCCGCTATCACTTGAAGGAGCTAGAACGGGCTGGTCTCATCACGCAGGATGGATTTGAGCCAGCAGGTAATGGTGACTCACACATCATGACAAAACTATGGGTTGCCACAGCTGAGAACGTCTTTATTGCCACAAGCGATATGGATGACCTCCCAGAGAGAACAGTGAATGGCATTGACATGACGCTTGACTTAGTAGGCACAATGCGTGGTCTAGGATTTGTTTTCAAAGATGAGGATGAGATTCGAGAGATAGCTGAGGATTTCGTTGAACGCGACCGCTTGTGGAAGAAGGCAAAGGCCGAGGTGAAGGAAATTCTCGATAAGGTCTCTGCCATGGATCCAGGAGTCTATCTTGCTCTCAGGAGAATCCTCTGTCTTGCCAAGCTAGGCGATTCTGATTTTGAACGATATCAGAAACTGAACAAGGGACTCACAGACAGATTCCGAAGGGCATACAAGGAAGGATTCAGCAAGAACCCAGATGTTCCCTGAAACCCTTTCCTCTAGCCTTTTTAGGATGGATATTTGGTGGTCAGAAGAGTTCTGATTCTACCAGCTATCTTCTTTCCCACTCCCTTTACACTCTGAAGTTCCTTTTCACTGGCTGAGAAGGCATTCTCCAGAGTCCCGAATTCTGAGAGAATCGCCCTTGAGATGACTGTATCTACACCCGGAAATCCCGATAGAACGTATTCTAGTGCTTCTGCATCGGTACCTCTAGCATCCCCTGACCTGGTTCGCAAGGTCTTCTTTGCTCCTACCTGTTCAAGGTGTGCCAAACGATAGAGGACATTTGCTGTTTCTTCTGCATTCCGAGTCCAGAGAATAGGAATTTGTATTCGAATAGCAATTGATGCCAATGCACCGTATATTGATGCGGGGTTCACCGCTCGAAGGCCTATCAGTTGTTCCCCTTCGATTATTAGGACAGGTCTTGGATATGCTGAGCGTAATGCCGAGAGCTGTACGAAGAGCCTACCATCTATTAGGGACTGAATGAAGTCTCCAGATTCCTTTCTCTCGACAGCCACATCCTCAGAAACTATGTAGTCTCCAATCTGCAGACTCTCACCAGAGATCTCTACATCAAGCCGAGTAAGCTCCCTGGCTACAGCCGTTGGCAACTCTCTAGAGTCAACAATCATTTTGATTGTATCATCAGTCGAACTAGGAGCAACTGTTGGTCTTGATTTCTCTTCAAGTGAGTCTAAAGACGCATCATCCTCGCTCACAAAGTCCTCTAGACTAGTCTGCTCCTCATCAGAGTCCTTCTCGGCCTCCTTTAGAGCATCAGGCATCTTCTTCAATTTTCTAATCACACTCCA
>JBHLQS010000152.1:0-2183 GCA_048883405.1 Candidatus Thorarchaeota archaeon | reverse complement strand
ACCAAAATGCGCGAGTCTAAATCAACGGACAGCTGTTCACCCACAAGCTCAAGAATGGCATCTGCCTTTGGATGTCGATGTCCTTTGTCTATGAGCGCCTTCAGAAGATTCTCGAACTGACGGAATTCCGCCTTTGCTATTAGGTCCTTAACCCCCTTGGAGCTCTTCTTGTGACGGACTTCCTCGTATATCCCTTGGATGTATCTGTAGGTAGGTGTGAGGCCTTGAGTGCCTATGAACTCAACGAGATGAACAAGCCTAAGGGCCGCTGTCAAGTTCCTGATAACCAGGAAAAGACTGGCAGGAGGTTTAGTATATGATCCAATCTCTTTCCTGACCTCTTTCTGTGCTTTCAGAATCTCCCTCCGACTCAACCGCCGACTGTCTGGCAATGAGAATCCATGTTCCAGAATCGGCTTCTTGTATTCATCAAGCAGACCATAGAGAATGTCCTTTAGGACCTCGACCTCGGAGGGCAACTTGACATATCTGACATCAGTATCTATGGAAACAATGTAGTCCCGCACATCTGGGCTCTTTTCAGTACGAACCTCAACATGATCAAGACGAAGGTTTTTGCAGACAGTTTTAATATGGTCTGCTTCATGGCCCGGCGACGCAGTGAGACCGAGCGACAAGGGCACTTTTCCTTGCTTCTCATATATCTCTGCGATAAAGGTGTAGGCATAGTTTCCGACACCTCTATGAGCCTCATCGTATACAATTAGAGAAACATCTTCCAGTCCATAGCTGCGCTGCACCAGATCATTCTGTAGAGCTTGGGGAGTCATGACAAAGACCCTGGCTTCATCCCACATAACACGCCTCTCATCAGGAGAGTCTTGTCCAGTCATACATACGATACGTTCCTCCTCAATGTCCAATACCCTCCTCAGATAGCGAGCCTGTTGATCCACAAGTGGTCGTGAGGGTGCCAAGAACAGGACTTTGGAGTCCATGTATTGCATCAAGCGTGTAGCAGCTACCAAAGCTGCAATCACAGTCTTTCCCAGCCCTGTACTTAGGACAATCATCGTGCTCTGCTTGGAGGCGATTTCTGCAAGAGCGACCTGATACTTCCTATATTCGATGCTCTCTTTGAGAATGCCCTTTGCATCGACATAGGAGGTCTCCACCATGTTTCACATTCCGTATTGTACTGTGCCACTCTTGATAATACTAGGTCTAAAAAGACTCCTACAACCAGAGGAAGACTAGGAGCCAGACGTGATGACAAGTAGTGAGCCAATACCCAGTATCGAAGCTGAGCTATATGAACTAAGCATGCCCGGCAGACTACTGGGTAAGGAAGTCTTAGACAGTAGGGCACGAAGGATTGGGATAGTACGCAGCATCAGGATAGGACTGCATCCTACCCGCTCAGAACTAATCGTGAAGGGCGCCGAAGTAGAGTTTCCAGTAGACTTCGCGAAGGTAGAAGCCGTTGGGACTGTAGTACAGCTGAACTCGATTGTGAAAGAGGCCGAGGAGATAGAGGTCCACGACGTTATTCGCTTGCAGAAAGAAGTCCTAGACGACATCAAGTCATATCTTGGCACACGCTAGTTTGTCGGCTTATGCAAGAATTAATAGCCCCTGACAGTGCATTCCGCGTCTGGTGGCACTATTATGGACCTAACTGTCGAGGCACTAGCAAAGACCATTGACCATACTGTTCTAAAGGCTGAAACAAAGAGGAGCAAGGTCCTCCAAATCTGTGAAGAGGCTCTCACTTACAATTTTGCGGCTGTATGTATTAATCCGGTTCACGTCGCCTATGCTGCAGAGCTTCTGAAGGATTCAGATGTAAAAGTATGCGTTGTGATTGGATTTCCACTCGGTGCCAATACATCCGAAACCAAAGCATTCGAGACCAAGGAAGCCGTTCGTGCAGGCGCTCATGAAGTAGACATGGTCGTAAATGTAGGCGCTCTGAGAGATGAGAACTATGATTTTGTCCGTAGTGACATTGAGGCGGTTGTATCTGCATCTGGTGATGCGCACACCAAGGTAATACTTGAAACCGGCCTACTGACCGACGACCAGAAACGGAAGGGCTGTCTTTTATCGAAGGAGGCTGGGGCTGACTTCGTGAAGACCTCGACTGGCTTTGGTCCTATGGGTGCGACTCCATATGATGTACGGTTGATGAGAGAAACTGTAGGCAAGGATATGGGCGTAAA
>JBHLQS010000151.1:0-6919 GCA_048883405.1 Candidatus Thorarchaeota archaeon | reverse complement strand
TTGCCATGGTCTTTCCAGTGTTAAGATCTATCAACTGGACTACTATCTTTGATGAGCCTATGTCCACTGCCAATCCGCAGCAATTTGAAGTCGTGTCCCCCGGCTCGACAGCAACGACTTTCTGATTGTCCCATAAGACGGCTGAAACTTGCCAGTTAGACTCTCTAAGAACACTGGGGATCTTCTCAAGCAGATCTAAATCTAAATCCAGATTCTGAGCACAATTTATTTCATCAATCAATCGATCGACGTCAGATCTCAAATCCGATAAGTCAGGTCTTTGAAGTTGGAGTGCGAGCTTTCTGATTGCAGGATTGGGAGTGATAGCCCTATCTACAGACTCAACCTGAATCCGTCTAGAGCCTCCAGAAACATCAGGTGGAATGTACACAGTCAAGTCGTCATGAATCACAGTCTGACAGGCAAGCCTTTTACCCGAAGCAATCTCATCCTTGGTCAAGACTTCCCGTTCAATCCCAGTTGTTGATGACACCGTTTCTTTATTCTCGACAGTGACTTGACATTTTCCACATCTTCCCCTCCCTCCGCATTCACCACCCATTGGGACATGCACCTTCATAGCCACCCGATGTATGGATTGACCACTAGGGACCTTTACCGAAAGACCAATGGGTTCAAAGATCACAGTAACTTCTTTCAATCTGTTTCTAATTGTCAAGGAACCTGCAATTTAGTGTATCCTTCTTTCTCATAACATTGTCTAAACAAAGGGAAAGAGAGAGCAAGAGTCATGCCCGATGGTCCCCCGTTCCGTGACTCCTCTTGCCTCAATTAGCACTCACCAGACTATCATCCCTGTTGCAGTTGCAAATAACATGAATAGCACACACAATGCAAATGCGGAGAATATCCGGACGCCATTTCTTATCATACCTTCAAATTTCAGTTCAACTACTACCCAAATAAGAAGCAGTGCAACCATGACAACAATCAGTACCGTGTCGAAAGGAATTGTAAGACCTAGTTGAATCAATGATAATACCTCGTATGTCCCATGATACGACTCTTAAATAAATGGCAATTCATACGCAGCTTCTTGCTGATATCGAAAATGGACATTTGCAGGTTTCCTGCCGTCCAATGACCAAAGACTATAACTATAGCCACAGTCAAGGCCGTTTTGATAGTGTCTAAGAGGCTTAGCTGACGTAAGGATGGCACCTCGCGCCTCTTGTGATATGCCCTCCTAGATGGAGAATGTAATCTCTGCAACTGCATGGGACTCTGGAGATGAACTGCCATTGGATATGAAACGAATTGTCGTCACAATTATTGGAGTGATTGTTGGAATACTCGTAGTTCTTCTCATAGCATTCTGGATTTGAAATTCGAGAGTGACCCAGATTGGCAAGAAGAATCAGTTCCATTTTATGAATGCCGCTTTTCGGAAAAATGGCGACTATGACCTGTTAGGGAAGAATCCAGCTGATTCCAAGCTTGGCATTTGGTGTTACAGCGAATACTTCTTACGCTCTAGGGATGTGTTTACAAACAATAGTGAAACTAATGGAGAATTCTGAATTCGGTGATCTTTCCTTGGATTCAGTCGATTCAATGAGAGAATACGATAGAAAGACGAGCAGGGCAAGAACTCGTGGGGCCATCTTGCTCTTCACCCCTGTATTGTTCCTTCCCATAGATGTTCTCTTCATCCCTCGGGAGATTGCAGAAGTGATCCTCTTTCCTGGCCTCATTGCCTCGTTTATGGTTTCTTTTGTTGGCATGTACTTCCTTTCGTTGAGATCGGGCTGGAATGCCTATATCTATGGGATAAAGGTCTTGCAGCGGGTCTCTCCTCCAGAACCCACTGTCACACTGGAGTATGCTGTCATAAAAAGAGAAGCCACTTTCATCTTCATCCTACGAAAAGCTCCATACGGTCTGTATTTCGTGTCCTTCAAGCAATCGGAACCAAGCAATTCAACGGAGATTGATGTTCCAGGGATTTTCTGGAAATGGAGTTCCACCATACACATATCGGGTCTCAGAGTACACGACCGTCATGGAAGGTTCTCAATTCCAACACCTGAGGGTAAGATATTGTCGGGAGAAGGAATACTCTTAGCTGTTCCAATAAGAGGCTCCGCCTACTTTCTGCATGTTCCCGATTTTTCAAATGACCGTCTGCTCGCAGTAGCAGATTATGCAGCTCTTCTTACCTCTGATTGAGTCTGACTCAACTGATTCTCGAGGTCTGAACCTACTCACCAGAGCCAGAAGCCGATGAGCTGCAACAATACTGCCTGCCCGAAGACAAGTATCAACAGGATGATTTTGTCTCGATGGCTTAATTCCATCCTCCGGATGTAAGTGATGACTGGTATCAATAGAAAGGGGAGGAAGAACATACAGATTCTTGCTGTCTCTCCTTTCTTCGGGGCGCCTGCAAGGAAGAGAAGACTAAGAGCAATTAGAGCTGCGAGGACCAAGTTATACTTCTTTGAAGAGTCCGCATTCTCTTCTGCATCCTCTCTCAGCAACTTTAATCCCCGATACGCAAGTACTGAGAGGACTGGCCCAAAGAAAATAACTATGTCCAACACGTTCTGCATTCTAGTTGAAACATATTGGAAAGGACTAGCGAGAAGCATGAATCCATTTGGGTTCTCCAAGTAGCTCGCGTAGAAGAACGCATTGATATAATTGAATCCAAGTGTCACAAGTAGCAGGCCATAGACAGCTCCTACACATAGGGAGAGCAAGAGAGGATATTTGATGTGTTGAAGTGTTGCTCTCATCTTTTGGCCTGCAGCGCCTGCTCTAATCTCAGAATTAGCGTTAAGCATCTCGTAAATGAAGAGAAAGAAGACCATGAAGACGGATAGAAAGGTGATGAAGGTCAAGAGGAACAGAGTCACGACTGTCCCAACAGCAGAAATCCTTCTATCTGGATGGATGTAGAAATAGAGTACACCCAGCACCAATGTGGCAACAAGGGCATAGATATTGGCAAGATAATAGACTTGTACTGCTGGAAGTATAAGATACAGGAATACTGCGTATCGAGCAGATTCGTCATCAAAGAGACGCCGCACAATTCCTCTGAGGAAGAAGGCTGATCCAACTGCTGCTATGATAGAAAGACCAATTGCTATGAGACTGGGATCGCCCAGAACTTGATAGAGGAAGTAAATTGCAAGGACTGCTCCTGGTGGTTGAGTCTGAGCGTGAAGTGACAGTGTTGGTTGAAGTGCTTCAAAATCCCCAATGAAATCCACGAAGGAATTAATGTTAAGAGCATCTGTAAATATCTCGCTTGCCGCTCCAATTGTCTGTTCAATGCCAGTTTGCCAACCATGGATCAGATTAGTGGCAATGATCAAGAGAATTCCAACGATAACTATCAGGTAGATGCTAGGACGTTTACCTCCCTTTCTGTACATGTATCCAATCGCCAATCCGAAGGCAACAAGAATCCCTATACCAATTGCCAACTCAAGAAGAGATGGAAGTACAAGGTCCCCCCAGAGCGGCCATGTACCCATTGTCATCAGACCTCCTCCAGCTATGGGTGACTGACCAGGCAGCCCTCCTATGGGCAAACCAGGTAAACCTCTTGGAGGTTGGCGGCCTACAGGTTGCCCTCCAAGAGGCTGGGTTCCAGCAGCCGGACCGGCGAGGAGATAGTAGAGAGCAATGATTGCCGCAAGTCCAAACAATGTGAGGAGATATGCCTTGACGTTGTCCTTACTTAGCAAGCGCTCTGGGCTTGAGGAGTTGTCCATTGATTGTTCTTCAGCCGACATTGCAAGTAGAAGTCTTTGGCAAGAGTATATAGTGGTTTACCGAAATCTTTCCTGATTATACCCAAATTTCTCCGGTTTGGGATTAATCAAGACTGATGTACAGTAGTAGACCCAGTGCGAATGTTGTGAAAATATCAGGAATCATAGCGAAAGGTCCTAGTCCTTGTGCTTGGTATCCGAATAGAACCTGAACAATTGGATTTGATGTAAGAGCGTACATGAGAAGGACTAACATGACGATGATAAGTCCCATGGTGAATTGGGACTTGACCTGATGATAGATGTCATAGTATATTGATATCAGTGAGATGATGAGGACAACATTCACCAGCGAAACCATGGTCTTGACCTTCAAGTAGATGTCCATCAGAAAGCGGTCCGGCTCAGGAATCGGCGGCGGCGCTGTGTGAGGTGGAAGAAGCATGAAATTAGCGAGCACAAGTCCTATGACTGCTACAACTACCGCAATCACTGTGATTGTTAGGATCACTGATGTCTTTCTGTTCATCATCTCATCATCCTGATTCATCATTGCCACCTATACCACTTTTCCCAATTTGTTCCCAAATCTCTTCAAAACTCTCGAAGTTTGTATCGATTTCGCTTGAGAGGAAGAAGACTGAGCCATACCCCTCTCCTTGCTGCACTAATACTCCGTGCTTAATTAAGAAGTCAATATGATGTCTGACCGTCTTGTAGTCAAGATCAAGAAGATTCGCGAGCTGATTGGCATTATACGGTCTCTTATGTATGAGATTTATGATTCTGGCTCGGTTTACACCACCTCGTGTGCCAGCAATCAACCACCATAGAAGTCGTTTCGTATTCACCCAATCAGTCAATCTCAACCGTTGATTGGTGGGGCTCCTCATCCTTATAGGTTCTTATTGAAGGAACTAATAGTTGGGTCTGAATATATAGCGACCCAAGATTATGAATGAATTGTATTCCAGGCAATCTCGCATGCCTGCCTGATATTATCCTCTTCCATCTTGATTACCCCCGCATGATGGTAATTCAGAAGAGTGATGATGGGGACGTAAGCAAAGGCGGTTAGGATTGGAAGGGGATAGTCCATGATTGTCTTTTCCTTGATGCCCCGTTTGAGTAAGTCATCAACCGTCTGAAAGAGCTCGAAGTCCTCCGCTCTGATTCTTCTCATCATTGCCGTCTGTTCAAACTGCTCGCGATACGTGAGATACTCTGGATGCTTGAGGTTGAAGGTAAAGGAGTGGTACCAAATGGACTTGAAGGTCTCCTCTATCGTCATTCCCTTCTCAATCCCCTCTAATGCACCCTGACTCATCTTCTTTCTAATATCGATATACAACTTGGTGAAGAGGTCCTCCTTGTTTTCGAAGTAGATGTATATGGTTGCTGGAGAGACCTTCGCCTTCCTAGCAATCTTTGCAATGGAGATGCCATCAAAGCCAAGCTCATTGGTCAGCTTGATGGAAGCATCAACAATCGAATCATATTTGGCCTGATCCCGCGTTCTCATGATAGTATAGTCTATGACACGAAAGATATATAAATGAATGGTCATTCATTAATACAAAAGTGAATGAACGTTCACTTATGAGAGTGTAGACATGAACGACTCCCACATCACCAATATTGAATCTGGCGGAGTAAATTGCTATCTGATCAAAGTGAAGAATGGATCTATCCTCATTGATACAGGGTATGCAAAGTATCGTGAAATCATTGATACTGCCCTGACTGAGGCAGGATGTGATGATCTAAGACTCATACTCCTCACCCACGGTGACTTCGACCATGTGGGAAACAGTACCCATCTCCGAGAGAGGTATGGTTGTAGAATAGCAATGCATAGCGATGATGTCGGGATGGTCGAGAGAGGTGACTTGTTCTGGAACAGAGAAATGGGTCGTGCAAAACGAGCTATTGGAAAACTCTTCACCCTCGTCATGCGAATTAGGCTTGATGAGGAGGACATGTTCTCACCAGACATCTTGCTGAAGGACGGACAGAGTCTTCGCGAGTTTGGATTAGACGCAACTGTGTACCATCTCCCTGGACACTCCAAAGGGTCCATTGGACTGCTGACTGCAGATGGTGACTTCTTCTGTGGTGACTTGTTTACCAATGCATCTACTCCAAAGCGATCCGACTTGCTCTCAAACCAAGATGACTACTCCAAGAGTCTCCAATGCATACAGAAACTCGATATCCGGACTGTCTATCCCGGACATGGCTCTCCCTTCGACAAAGACGCACTCTCACAAATCTTTCTGGAGGACAATTAATTGACTGAATCAACTAATGGAAAAATGGGATTCGAAAACAAACACAGTAAACTACGTATGCGCCGTATCGCGCTCTTCAGCTTCATACTGATGATGGTGGCTGCAACGGTTGTGATCAGCCTGCTGCAGCTGTCAGGTTATGCTGGCACCATGGAAGATACTCAACTAGGATTTAATGCTGATATTATCAAGAACTACTTCTCACTCATGAGTGCTGCAGATATGGGTCTCTTCGTTACAGCAAACCTTGCTGACTATCTCTTCATTCTCTTCTATGGACTCTTCTTCTATAGTGCAGCCAGACTCATCTCTTGGAACTATAAGGAAGGTCTCCAAAAGAGGAGTGGTCTATTCCTAGCACTGCTTGGTATCATCGCAGCGGTACTAGATGGGATTGAGAATGTTTTCCTGCTACTGATGACAGCTGATCCTGCAGGATTCGCTAGCTGGTTAGCAATTGCTCACTCGAGCTTTGCTTTCACTAAGTTCCTCTTCATGTATGCAGCTATGGCTTGGACTGTGGCTGGTTTCGTGTTGAATAGGACTCCTCTGTCAACGCATCTTATGGTAAGTCAGGTTGTTTAGTATGTGCCATAGATTTAGGGGGCTGCAAGCTCCCTGTTTCTTTTTATGTCCCGAAGCTCTTGAAGGAATCCGATCAAGTAGATTAACTAATGGTGACGAAAGATGTCAGATCCCAATGAAACCACATTCAAGAAAGCATTCGATCTCGGTCAGGAATACGAACAGAAGTGTACCGGATGTGCTCAAACTACCATAGCAGCTATTTTCGATTCTTTGGAACTCTGGAGTGAAGATGTATTCAAAGCGGCAAGTGGACTAGCAGATGGACTAGGCTTAACGGGCGATGGTACTTGTGGG
>JBHLQS010000150.1:0-6950 GCA_048883405.1 Candidatus Thorarchaeota archaeon | reverse complement strand
GAGAAGAAGAAACCATAGACAACATTGCCATAGAATGGGATTTTGCAGTAAGCAACCACTTCATTGATTTGTTTCGTTACAAGCCACTGGACGACACTGAGGATTCTCCCCAAAAATACATCTTCATTATCCACGGATCAGTACCCGAACTGAAGGGAGATAACGAAACCAAATTTGGCTTTGGATTGTATCGTCATAAGAGCAGCGTCCTTGAAGAAATGGCAGAAGAAATTGAAACACCCTTTGGGAAAACGTGGATAGTCAAAGATGATGCTGCTTCGGAGTATCTGAGATTGAATGACTATGCATGCGAACTGAGCAAGAAGAAACGGCTTCGTGCCGCTGAGAGAATTTTCGGGGATTTCACTGAAATATGTAATCCAATACATCAAGGACTTCAGAACATGAATAATCACCTATTAGGCTGCCAAAGCACCGAAGAAAGTGATACGTTGCTACCAATTGCTCTTCGTGCCGATTTACCAGCCTACCTTGTAAATGGTAAACCAAACTTCGATGAAGACACAATAGAGCATCTAGGATTCATAAAGCGTGCTGAAAGGTATGAAGTGACTCATCGACTTCTAAAAGCCAATATCCTCCCCCATGGTGGAGGGTACAAATTCGATTCAATTCTCGGAATCAATCGAGTCATAGAATCGAGGGGAGGGCTCCGCTATTATCTCACAGACATGTCGACAGGTCATGAATCGGAAAAAGTCTTCTCTAATCCACGTGAACTCGAGTATAGCTATAGAGGACGAGAGGTTGTCAGAAGAGCAGTGAATCTCAATATGTGTGAAATCGTCGCACGACTGATGCCACGGTTTATTCTTAAGATATGATTTCATCTTTCCCTAGCTGCAGTAGCATCCCATGTCGCAAACGCATTCTTCGTTTGATTGGAACGCCCAGAATCTACAAAAGACAAAACAAGTTGAAGCTACCCACCACCAATTGGAGGGAAGATATCTACAAGATCATCTTCTGTGAGTAACTGGTCATACTCAATAATACGCTCCCCATTAATCATCACAGTTTGTATTTTGGACTCTTTGATGCCAAGCTTCTTGAGTAGATCAGCAACTGAAGTGCCTTCGATAGAAACTTGGAAATACTCCTGCGTTTCCCTATCCTTTGGAGTGAATTTCTTCAAACCTGCATACAGTTTGACATATACCATCAAAGAGCTCACCCTAGAAATGGCATCATATTGATGATGTATAGTGGTTCAAATTCTACTTAAGAGGACCGCCATAGCGCCGTAGCCGACAACTCCATGGGAGAATCAATCTTCAGTGAGGAATTAGCAGAAGTAATCTCTAACCGCCACCAATTGGGGGGAAGATCACAATCATATCATTGTCTTTCAAGACGTGACTCAAGTCATCAATGCGAATTCCATTTACCATGACAATTTTCGCCTGATCATCTTTGATTCCTAGCTGACTGATGAGCTCCCGAACAGTGTGTACCTCCAAGTCAATTGGAAAAGCCTGACCTAATTCTACCCCTGGAGGTGAGAACTCCCGTAGGGTTGCGTAGAGCTTCACAGTCACTCTCATAGAAGGCACCTAGTAATAATCGACGTCAACATCATCTCTGGTATAGCCATGTCCTTTCAGGTGCTGACCACCACAAAGGAGCACCATATTGAATGGGAACAAACCTATTCGGTCACCGTCATGGATTAGGTCATCAGGCTTAGCGAGGGTTCCGTTGATGAAGCAGTCTCCAATGTCTTCTGGTGAAAGGCCAAGGTTTGAGATTAGCTGAGCAAAGGATTGCACAGAAACGAACTCTCGGTACAACACAGTGTCCTCATCTGGCCGGCTACCCTTTACAAGTTCCCGAAGACACCCATAGAGGTGTATCTCAATCATTCTGACTCATCCATCCAATTTTGCCTGATAAGCTATAGGTTTATGGCCAAGAAAAAGAGAAGCAGGGAGCTGGAGCTCCCTATTAATTCAAATCAGTATGGGCTATTCATGTACTTTGTCCAGCTCTTCATTACTGACCTCAAATACCACATTGTGTGGAGGTAGTGGTTCAGTGTAGAAGAACTCAGGCAACCTATCGTCTTTATTCGTGAAGCCAGCCTTCTTGTTGAACTCGAGCTCGTTCTTCAAGATAGCTGAACCATAGTCTGTGACATCTATCTCCTTCCCCAGGAATGAGTCAACAGTGTCTTTCATTCCCGCAAATCCATCATCGTCATCGAGGATGCAGAATGCAATGAAAAGACAATATCCAACTGAATCGATGTAAGCAGTTGTAGCCTGGAAGGCACGTGAGAGCTCAGCTTTGCCAAGTTCTCGCGGATCAGTCACTTTGCCCTTTATGCCTAGAATTTCAGCTGCTATTGTATAGCCTGCAGTGTGGTCTGCGCCCATTGGTGTAGTGGCGTAGGTCACACCAATGCCTCTAATTGGTCTCGGGTCATATGCAGGAAGTGCCTGTCCTTTTACGACTGGTATCCTGCTGACACCAAACGTTTCGCCAGCAGCTTGTGCGCCAGAGCATACAAGCTTACCCTTCACAGACTTCTCATCATAGGCCTCTTTCAGAAGCTCAATAGCTGCAGCACTATCACCATAGGGGATGACTCCACCCTCCATGAACATCGCAATAGTGTTGCCAGCCTCGATTGTATCCAGCCCAAGATCATTGCACAATCGATTCAGTTCTGCAACATCATGTAGTACTCCGATATTGAGATTAGCACCCAACGACCAAGCTGACTCGTATTCAAGTGGTGAAACTTGGTGTTTCCCAGTATCCTCATAGGGCACAACATTGGAACAAGCCATTATGCATCCCGGATGACAGGGGTGTGCATATCGACCCTCTGACTTGTCACCAAACTTCTCCTTGCATCTGTCAACCAAATCGTGAACAGCTTCTCCAGAAATCTTTGCAGCCTTATCGAATCGACCTGAGCTAAAGCCCTTTGTGGGGAGACCTCCAGCCTCACTGAGTATATTCTGAAGAATATTAGTTCCGTAGTTCTTCAATCCGCCAAAAGCCTTGCCCTCGTCATCTTTGAGTTTCCCTGTGACTGCATGGCTGTTTAATGCAGCAACCAGTTTCTTTCGGCCAGCTTCGAATTTGTCTTTGTCTTTGGCTTCTGGACGACCACCCCCTGTGTCGTCACTTATGACAGCGACAATCCTCTTGGATCCGAGAACTGCACCAAGTCCTCCACGACCAGCATACCGACCAGGGTCAGAGTTCTCAATGTTATTACCAAATACACCAGCACCCCTGAGGAGGCGCTGCCCTGCCACCCCACATCCGATTATTCCGGGCTTGGAGTCGTAATCCTTCCAGATTTTTGCGATCAAGTCGTAGAGACCCATCCCAGCATAATCGTTTGTTTTGGCAATCTCGGCTTTATTCTTTCGAAGAATTAGACTGTACCAGTTGTCTTCTTCGGGTGCTCCCTCGATAATGACTCCCTTGACACCGATTCGAGCGAGCTTTGTAGCAGTAAGCCCTCCTGCATTAGCCTCTTTGATGCCTCCTGTGAGAGGTGACTTCCCTCCAACGCTAAGGCGTCCTGACGAAGGCGCAAGCGTTCCCGCCAGCAAGCCTGGTGATATAACAAACTTGTTCTTCTCACGAAGTGGGTGACACATCGCTTCAACCTCTGCGTTAACAACAGCAGATGTAAATGCGCGTCCTGCTAATGTCTTATAGGCGGATGGCACATCTTCCCACTTGTGACTCATATCAGTCATGTTGACTCGCAGTATTTTACTCATCTCTCGTGAAAACCCCCTAGTGACATAACATAGGGGAAAGGCTCTATTTATGCTAATGTTATGAATAATGATGCATAACGCCCATGGGTTAAGAGTCATAAGCTGCGGGGAGCTACTTAGAACCAATTGAAGGAGCTTCTTCCCAATCAAACCCAGAATCCTTGGAATGGTGACTCTGCTGCGAAGAAGGTGCTTCTTTTGGAACATTTTCAGCATGGAATTTGAAGTTGAGATCTTTTTCTCCCTCAGCGGAGAGCGCTTCCGCTTCCTCAGCCTCGAGGTCGGTGAGGTCCTCTATGCTGTCAATCATCTCGTTCAAACCTGCACCTTCATCCTCACTCAGTTCACCTGATGGAAAACACTCAACCTCTGGCAAGCCAAGCCTGTCCAACACATATTTGATCACACGCTTCGTGATTTCCAATCCCCGGTTGGCCATTATGCGTTGAATCTCGTCGAGGACATCCTCGTACTTCTTCCCACTATACTCTATACTCTGGAGAGAATCATCATCTCGAATCTCTATGATATTGGAACTAACTAAGACCTCGATATTTGTCCCCGGAAGTTGCACTTCATGTAGCACCTGCAATTCCGCTTTGTCTGCTTCCACTAATAATATGATTCTGGATAAACCATCAGCAGACTGAAGTGAAAGGATTCAGGCGCGAATCCAACGAAGGTTCTTTATACAGTATGAGCAACCAGTATTATTCTATTGGTAAGGTGGAAGACTTAATGGATCCTTTTCTAATATATCTGCTATTAGCTCCTCTAATCACAGGAGTTGTCTGTTTGAGAGGCTCAGCTAAGGCGAAAGCTGCGTCCTCTCCAAAGCGTTCTAAAAAGGAAACATCAATAGAAGAGTATGTGCCGAAGGTTGAAGAACCAACTGCAAAACTGAGAGATCTACCTATTGAAACGATTGAAGGAATTGGATCGGCATACGGGCGGAAGTTGCGGAGGGCTGGTATCATAACGGTGGAAGACCTGCTCGCGGCAGGCACCATTCAAGTTGCCAGGATTTGCGACGTATCAGAAGATACAGCGGCGAAGTGGCAAGCCATGAGTCGATTTTGCTGGTTAGAGGGTATTTCGGAGGAGGACTCGGAAGCTATTGTCCAGGTGGGCATTAGGAATTACCAAGACCTAGCGAACTCTGATGCAGATATTCTTCTGATGAAAGTAACTCAAGCTGTGGCAGACGGAACTGTTGAAGTTCCAGAAGGCTATGAGTTCACTGTTGAGATGGTTCAGACCTGGATCGAAGCTGTGAAGACATTTATCGCAGATTGGCAGAAACAATAGAAGCGCGTCGAGTCCTCCAATCTCTTAATTTGTGTTTAGCCCTCACTACTTACATAAGAAAGCGACACCTATCTAAACACGCCAAACAATTCGATTCAGAGGCCTACCTGGTGGTTCAGCTTGATCGCCTTTTAATGGCTATATTGATGTATAATAAGTTCGAATAGACGAAGATAGTTTATTTTTCATTTCTTCCAAAGCATTCTGTTTGCTCTCCTCCCTGAAGCATGTGACAGTATATGTGGGTCAGGTGTGGGCATAAAGGGTTGGTTGGGATGAAGAAAATTGCCACCATTGCATTGATTACAATCTTTATTCTCGCCCCGGCATTCGAGAGTCCAACATTTCAAAGCAGTTATTCAAGATTGCCGGGACTTCCAGCAGAGAATGGCTCTAGATACCTGGCAGAAGACCCAGGCCCTTTTGAAGGCGCGGGAGAGTCTTTGCCCGTCACCCTAAATGGCCAATTATCAGAATATGGTACGACCTCATTCGATTCAACAATGCCCGGGTATACATCGATAGAAATACCCGAAGGGTGGCTAGGTGACCACCTGACTACAAGCATAGATGATCTTTCACAGTGGGTAAATGATATACTGAACAACCCGAATCTTGACACCCATCATAATGAACGATGGCTATTCACTGGACCTGATTCAGCATATAATGACATCAACTTCGAAGTTCCTAATGATTGGACCATAATCAAATCGGACCCAACTACTGGTTCACAACATCCAACTAATGGAATTTTCCAACTCAATGGAGGGAGCGGAACTGGGTACGATAACACGATGGGTTGGGAATTTGAAGCAAACTACGGAGGCACAACACCGCTTGATCCTACAAACGAAGTCTATGTGAGCCAGCAGGTAGCTACACCATGGAGAGAAATCCACTCGGTTGAAATCAAGTTTCTTTATTATGTTCGTTCTACATCCGATATGGATAGTGGCGTGCATCTCTTTGCTAGATTTGGGGACTTTGTAGGAAAGATAGGAGCTTTTGACAGCGGCGATTCTGTTGACACGTGGATTGAGGCGAAAATAACGGTGCCAAGATCCTATCTTGAATCGTTGACTACTCCTGATGCCGTACTTCTAGACATTGGACTCGGAACTGACTTAAGCGGTCAGCCTGGAGTCGGAGGTTCCCATGCAGCATACATCGATGAAATCGAACTCAAGCTAGATGTCCGGCCATTTCCGGAGCAAATCAACCTGAAGGCAAATGGTGCATCAGTAAAGGGTTCAACGGCAGGCTCAGTATCTCCCTATGTTCCAGATGGCACTAGCAGAGACTGCTATAGCACTCCCAGCTCAGGATTGGACCTAAATGGCATTCTTGATAACGGAATTTTGAACGTAGGAGCGAATGCTTCAGCGTTTCCAGATTGGAGCACAGCATATTCCTATCAAGTGGGACTTCAGTTTCCACTGAGTGTCCCTCAGGGGAGCGCCATTACCTCTGCGTACCTGGAGGTAGAGGCGGAGAGTGGCGCCCAATACCTTGTTGATGCCTTCGATGGAAGAATGAGGATATTCGTCGCGAATGAGAGTACTGTTAGTCCTTTCACCAGCGGATTGCCTGACCTCAGAGATCGATACAATTGGATTGAAACAGACATTGTATGGACACCTAGCCAATGGAGTGCTGGCTCCCGGTACATGTCTCCTAATATTGCTCCATTATTGGAAAAAGTCGTATCACGAGCAGATTGGCAGAGCGGCAACTATGTCTGCATCATGCTTGACTATGCACATTCAAACCTGGATTTTGCTTGGAACAATGTTAAGGGTTCCAGCAATTATCCTCAAGCAGACCTATCAAGATTGTTTGTCGATTTTCTCGTTCCAGAACCAGAAGATGTTG
>JBHLQS010000149.1:0-6992 GCA_048883405.1 Candidatus Thorarchaeota archaeon | reverse complement strand
TCCAACAGATCGAAAACTGAATCGTAGAGTTTCTTATGTTCGGTCAACTCGGACACTCCTGAGCCTAGACGATGGGTCGCTAGTTGTGTCTTCGTTATATGGCTTACGACCCGACCTGGTATTATGCGTCTTTAACCTCACACCTCTGGAAGACTAGATTGCTGAATATCTCTTCGATATTCTCTCCTGTCTTTGCTGAAACTTCGAAATATTTCAATTCTAACCACTCAGCGAGCATCTTTCCAGCTTCAACCGGCACCTTCCTGTCCTTCAAGTCTACCTTGTTTGCCAGCAGGACTACACTAGCCTTAGGACAGACTGCTACAAACTTCATGAACCAATCATGAATGGTCATGAATGAGGACGGTCTTGACACGTCGTATATAATCAGACCTATCACAGCGCCATCCATATAGCGTTGTCTCAACTCGTTATACGAAGGCTGACCTGCTAAATCCCAGAGCACAACTCGGATGCGCAGATGTCGACCAGACGGATTTGTGTGATCAAGCGACTTTACATAAAATGAAGTCCCAATTGTAGACTTGTATTCTTCTCTGAATGTGTTATCGGTATACCTTCTGATGCAGGATGTCTTTCCTACCGCATAGTCCCCAAGTGCCACAACCTTCAGCAAAATGGGAACCGGTTTTTCTTCCATTCAGAGAACTCCTATTTCGGCGTCCTCATTAATTTTGATGAAAACAGATAATAACCAATCTAGGACGGGGTTTTAGATACGCCGAGTCGAAAATGGACATTGACTTCGGTGCAACTCATTTTATGGCTGCGCTCAATATGCATGAGGGTGCTTAGGTAGCCAAAAACAGTACAATGATAGTCATAGAATTCTGAAAAAAAGAGTATGATGAGCAATCTACTGATTGCCCATTTTCGCAACTAATCAGTTGCATTGAATCCTTGGTGTTGTCAGTGGTTTCTAGTACCTGCGACGATTGTCTCGTCCACCGTAGCCACCGCCACCACGACGGTCTCTGCCGCCATAGCCGCCACCGCTACTGTAGCCACCACCACTACGACCACGACCACCATAGCCGCCACCACCGTAGCCGCCCCGTCGCCTGTTGTCTTCGTGCTCCTCAGCAGACATGTCAACATCCATATTGACCTCGTCTATTGCTTCATCAGCCTCAGACAGCTCCCCATACCTCCCTATGTTGAGTCTTAGGTTGCCTCTGAAAAGACCTGTGTAGCCGTTCTTCAGTGTGTATGTGTTTCCAATCTTCACTTCTTCGATGTTTGCATCCCAAAGGGGTACTGATACAACCGCAGTTGAATCGCCAACTACAGCGTCCATCACGCGATGGCTCTCTCCGCTTCCACGGGAAGTGACCTCGCGCTCTTCACCAGTTTCCATCACCTTGAAGGAAATGGTGACATTCTTCATTCGTGGCCTCAATTCAGCCACTGTAGCCTCAATAGGCTCTCTGTCGTCGTAACTCATAGTACATACTCTCGTGTGAGAATAACAGGTCCTGCAAAACTAGCATGATCTTCCGTGGAGTGCAATGTTGGATTGAATCCTCATAGAAACCAGTCTGAAAAACAGCTCTTTCGTGGTATTCCTGCATGCCTAAGCCGCGGGAGTTTGCTTATGATGTTATGTATTGGACTGAATGCTGTTGAATAATGCCCGCTTTTTCACTAACCACCAGATTCATCTCTTTGTTCATACTAGTTCTATAAACCAAACCTTTTCGGTGGGTCTGGGAAAGTGGAGCCTTTCGGAACTATCACCAAGTACTATCCTCTCCTTAGTGATGAAACAAGGAAAGCCGTCGAAAAATTCGTTGAAAATGCTATGACCTACTATGAATTTGTGAACAGTATTGTGAAAGCCGCCACTTCCTATCCGATGGAATCAGAATTTGCATGCTTTGCCCTTCTTCAGTCCGTACCATTTCCCGACAGTTGGCAAAAGATGTGCGCGAGATGCTCCGAAAGCATTGCAACCAGGCCATTTGCTCTTATGAGATGGGACCAAATGGATCCTCTTCCCAAGGAGCGTCAGGGGGAGTTCCACCATGCGATGGAGAAAGCTGTCTTGTCTGAGCCCTTTGAGTGGATGCTTCTCGCTCTTTATTTCTACGCAGAATTGGTGTCCACTGAACCGATGCGAACCAAATATCATGATGCTCGGCGAGATTTAATCAAGACTCGTCCGACCTTGCATCGTTTCTCAGATTTGACGTATCGAAGAGAAGCACACCTGCAACTCCTTGAGGGAGATATAGAAGAGGCACTTCACTCGTTCGACAAAGCTATCGAAAGCGCCAGCGAATATGATGACGTTATCAATGCCGCGGTCAGCCTCAGTCTTAAAGCAAACGCGATCAAGGAAATGGACGTTCATAGGGCATTGCAGTTACACGATGAGGCGTATTCCATGGTCGCAGACAGACTGACAGAGTCTGATGCGACGTATAAGTTCGCAAAAAACATTGGTCTGACTTATGAGTTAATGGGCGAATTTGACCTTGCACTCAGATTCTACCAAAAGGACTTCGAGTTGGCGTCTAGATTATTAGACTATCCTCGCTCAAATTTGGCAATGATTGTGGCCAGGACCTTTTGTGCCCTCAATATGCCTCAGCAGGCTCTGGAGTGGCTCCAATCCAGATCCCCATCATTGCAGTTTGAGGATTCCCTGCTGCATTCATACGCAGCAAACGCCCTCATATCCTTAGGTCGGTATGATGATGCAGCAAGCCATCTTGTGAGAGCTAATAGGCTAGCAATAGAGAGTGGAATTGATTACAATGTGGCCCAATATCTGCTGGCTCGAGGCAAGTATGAAGCAGCACATGATGAACTTGATTCAGCATCAAGCAGTCTTCAGGAGGCTTTAGAACTCTCCATTCCTTATGGCCAGCTCATTGTGAACTATGCATTGATTGCGCTCGCACAGGTGGAGATTGCAGGAGTGGTCAAAACCCAGGTGTCTGGCTTAAACGTGCAAACCTCGGGTCCATGGATGTCCCGCCTAGAAGAACACGCCTATGAGAGAAACTTCCATGGCATCCGTATTCAACACGCATTCCTGAAAGCGGACTATCAGGCTAAGATCGGTGAGCATGAGGCTGCAATGCAGACACTGAACGACGCTCTTAGGATATCAGACTCACCTGGTGTGAAGACTCTTAGGAAGAGAATCCATGAGCGACTTGAGGAACTTGAGGGGGTTCTACATTAATCTGAAAAGAGGTATTCGCAAATGACAATCGAAAAGAAGGACTACTCGGATTACATCTCATTCTTGACAAATGGTGTCAACATCATCTCTCTATTTGCCGTTTTCACATTCACAGTCATTACATTATTAGTGACACAACTTCCGAACCCCAGTTTACTCATTGCCCAAGTAATCCTTTTCTTGCTTGCCCTCATCTTCGAACTTCTTCTTTTCTATATTAGTTGGAGCTACTGGTACGTCTTGTACTTCTGTGAACGAGTTCCCCCAATGACAACATCGGCTCGAATTACTACATTCTTAGCATTTACCATGTATCAGCTGCTTGGTATCGTCATCATTCTGATGTTTCTACTTTTGAATCTCACATCCCTGGCACTTGCGGCACTCTTGATTTGGGTTATATTCCTAGTTCTAACCTATGTCCTCGTCTATCGACCTCTAACAAGATTCAGAGAAACCCGAAAGAAGTTTCGTGGGCATTGATTCGTGAAAGATGAAGTAGTGTCTTGTAATGGTGCTTGAGCAATGAGCTGAAAACCAACTCACCACGTACTCTACGAACTCAAGTCGATGAAATCTCGCTGCGTGGGCCAGCGGCTACGTACTTGTTCCTAATTGCTTCCGGAATTGCAATAAATCAGTCGATTATTTGGGGGAATTATCATCCATAGGGTAGCACTATTGATATGCAATTCATCTTATTATCATCATCAAGGAATTAGTGGACAAGTAGTGCGAGAATCAAATGATATCAGGACAAAAGAGAATGTGTGTAGCTGTGATAATCATCTCAGCTGGATTGGCCATTTGGACTATTGGCAATGCACTATACTTCGATTACTATGTGCGAGTGCTCTATCCCACTGAACCATTTGGTGAGCCAATTTGGGTTATTGCCCCCGATTTCTTCTTCTTCTGGTCGCTTACGTCCATGCTGGGCACTTTCCTCATGTTGCTTGTATATGAGAGAGTAACTGGGGGATTAACTGAACCAAATGGAGTACCTTAACAAGATTCGCAGGAGATGTGCGCTGCGCGAGCGCTTAACAGGTCCGCTGACACATTTCCCTCTCTCTAAATCAAAGCTCCAGATATTGGTACATTATTCAGTCGTTCAGCAATCATAAGAGTGGACTGCCTACAATACGATTTCAAGAGATGACAAGTTGCTGATAGACACGTTCGACTGAGTTTTTATTCTTGGAGCGGCATCGAAGTGGCATCGACAGGAGAAGAACAATCCCAAACATCAAGCAATCTCGGAATGTATCTTGCAGGGTTAGCTGTCATTGCATTTCTTGGGCCCGCAGCTTTTATCCACTCTTCTTATGCCGGGATCCCTTATCCACTCATCCAGATAATGGCAATGTCATGGCTTCTATCTGGGGGTGACCGTGAACCAACACTGATGATTGCCCTTACGCAGCCCTATTACCTACTCGCAGCCCAGCTCATGACCTTTCCGCGTCTTGTTTTTGCCTACATGATTAGCCGATTGTACAATGAAAAGACCACAATGAAGCGAGTAGTATGTATAGGTATTATCGCGGAACTCTGGTTACCCGCCATATACTACATACCATTTCTTCTTCAGGCAACTATGGCACCAAGCACTGTTGGCGGGGTGACGATAATAATCCCCATTCCAATTCTCCTTGTTGCTGGACTGTATCTGTTGAGGAAGAAGCCCACAAAGGGGCTGCCTGTGGCGTGGGCGGAAGATGATTGTTCTGAGGATTGGTGGGACAAACAGACAGGGACAACCAGCAAAATGGAATGAATCAGAGTCCAAGAGCTGCCTCAATTCGCCATCATCTGGACGGCAATCATGACGTCCAATCAAGAATGAGCGAGCACATTCAGAACTTCTCAGGGAAAGAGTAGGATTGGCGACTAAGAATGATCGTATTGACCTGCATCTCAGATGAATCAGCAGGCACAGTTGATGAGGGATTGGGGGCATCCATTTTGCATAACCATCTAACCACATTTCTATATAATGGCCAATCTGACTCCACATCATCTGGTTCTGGATCCTCCGGTGGGAATTCCCAGCCATCTCTCTCGCTTCCTTCCTCTATCTCACCATGTGGACCGATAAGAAACACTCTGCCTTCCCCATACTCGCATGCTACCATTGCAACTGTTCCTGTGACATCATACTCTCCCAGAATTGAAACGCTTGCATTATCATAGGGTTCAAGATAGGGTCCACCGGCATAGAGCATAGTCATCGGGTTTGGCATGGACTCAGTGATGGGGTGAGTCTGGTCAACGAGATTAATCTCTGTCATTGCCCACCCTGGTTCAGGGCGGTCTGCGATTTCGAAGATAGGTCCGTAGGCCACACCAAGAAAGAGGTCCAGATTCAATTCATCTCCCTCAACCTTGTATTCAGGTGGTGGATACGCATCATCATCCATCCAGACCATATAGTCCGCAGCATAGTACGCACCGGCGCAGATTCCCAGATACCCGCCCCCTCCTGAAACAAACTCCTGGATCTCTGCTTTGCCTTCAAGACCTACTTCATCCCAATATGCTGGATAGTGGCCTCCTGGCCACATTAACAAATCATAATCGTCCAGACACCCGCCTTGGATATCTTGTCCTCTCACTGTAGTGAAGGAACACCCCATCCATTTCGTCATATTTGACAGTACTATTTCATCTGTTCGCCATGCCCCCTCTCCATTATAGTAAGCAATATCCACATTGCTCAGTTCCGTGTCTTCTCCAGCTGGCTCCTCCATACCCAACAGGAATAGAACTCCAACCGAAACGATGAGCACAGAGAGAATGGCTACAATTACACCCTTGACCAGGACGGATCTAGCCATCACAAGCACCCTCAGTTACATCCTCAGTCCTTTGTATTACATCTTGTCATCTTTTCGGAAGACTCGTCATTTACATGGTTCTGCACATAGTAGGGATTACCTTGTCACCCCTGTTCAAGGTATCAAGACCACCACTATGGACAAAATTGTCAGAAGCATGATTGGAACTAGGACGCAGACAAGACAGCTCAGATTCCCTTCCTTGTTCCAAGATTCTCCTGAATAAAACCCAATGATGCCTCCCACAAGTCCCCCTATCCATACTACGATCTGCGGTGGGAAATTGTAATATCCGGAGGGCCAATCAAATAGAGTCACTTGTGCGTAGAATGGCGCGAAGACAATTAGGAATACCACAGGAAGAACGATACCACCTGCCAACAGTGATGGCACAGAGCCTGTATCTGGAGTGCGTCCCAAGCGGTGACACACAATGACTGATGTTAGCATTGTAATTAGCGTTATCGCAATAGTAAGTGTGGCTTCAGTTAATGCCAACAGAAATCCCCACTGGACTATAGGGCAGAATCGCATCTAAGTATTTGCGACCAAATAATGTCTGAGCCCATTTCACTTACTATCAAACAGACATGGGGTTCAACTCTGTTTCACTGCAATCTCTATAGACTCAAGATGGTGAAGCACCGCTGCGTGGGCCAGTGGCTATGTGAGAGTACAGTCAGAACTTTTCTGATATGTTGAAGTTCTTAACTTGTTGGTCATGGGCCTACCACTCATACAGTTGCATTTTGTCTTCTCAAGAGATATTGCACCATCTGAAAAGCAAGAGCCAAGATAGAAGGAATAGGTAGGGGCAGAAGATAGGTTGTGTAAGCTCTAAGGTTCCAAGCAATGTCACCTGTTAAAGCCCCGAAAACAGTGAAAGGAAGAAGAATCTGAATCACAAGTACCGAAACAACACCTATCCATACAATGAA
>JBHLQS010000148.1:0-7138 GCA_048883405.1 Candidatus Thorarchaeota archaeon | reverse complement strand
TCCTCGAGAAAGATTCGCATGACCTGCGTCACCAGCTCTCCTATCAGAACGCCTCTCCTTCTTGCCTCGGCAGAGAATAGGCTATAGATGTGGTCGTCTATGCCTCGTATTGTCACATCAGTCACTCGATCACCCTCTTATCAAAATAGATTCATAGCTCACGAGTGACCAGTTTAGGGTTGCTTCTAAGAAGAACCCCTATCGCCATGAAGAAGACACCAAAGAGGATCACTCCAGCAGAGATGACCATCTCTAGACTCAGAGGTATGATGCCCAGGAAGACTGTCATCATGAATGCTCCAATGAATGTAATCAGGAACCCAAAATAGAGGACCATGACCCAAGCCGCGCCTGCTTCATCTCTCTTCCTTTGCTGCTCGTCAATCTCTTGGAATCTCTTCCGCATTCGATCTCGTAATTCACTATCATCGTTATTTGTTTCATCCGAAGTCATATTTGTCACCATAATCACCATAAGCAACATTTGCATATAAGGTTGACGGTGATGACAATGTTGACTACAATCCAGCAAATCTGGGAAGAAGATGGGATGAAAAATCAAGATTCAGTACGGCAACCAATCAGGTTCGAATGTTTCCCATGCCATGACGATCCGGTACTCAAAATACGCCGAGGTCAAAGGACTGATAGGTCTATTTGCTAAATACAGTCTGGACTGATTTCCATGTCGTGGTGGAAGAAGAGGCGAATCTCTTCTGCAATAGTCATTTTCTTCCTTCTGGGTCTATCAATACTTGTCATAGCTCCTAGAATCCTTCACATCAATCAAATACCGGGTTCGGACGAGTTATGGCAAACGTCAGAGTCCTATCAATTGATTGGCAATGACTCTTTCACTGTGACCATTCTGTCAGTCGAAATAGCCTTTCTATTCAGGGAGGAGGTCCCTCTGGATGCTCCAATCCCTATTCATTTCAGGGTGACATTCCCAGATAGCACGATTGAATATCTGGAGACAACAGTGGACGGACTCTTGATGCAACCACCACGAGTCGTATTCACCAACCACACGAGTCCTCAGGTAGCGATTGTTTCAGCTTTCGGAGATGCCAATGAAGAATGGTACAGCTGGTATTATGCTGTTTCACTTGGATGATCTGAATCTTGGTCTATATGTAACCATAGAATGAATGAGGGCCATGAAAACAGGATATACTGGTATGGTCTAGGAATTGTGCTTGAAATCTAGTCTTTCGTTTCGAAAAGGGCAGAACGCAGGGCTGAAATCTATTCTTTGATTGTTTCTCTTGCGATAAGACAAGAAATCGTGTCCCAATAATATCGCATTCAACACAATCCGCCGCCTCAGGTTGCTAAGTGTCAAAGATACAGCCTGCAGCACATTGCTTACTTCTTTCAGGATAGTGTTTCAAGATGCGCTTCTTCAGTCGAGTGCAGTGACACGGAACTATCATCCCTACATCTCTGAGAATCTCAAGCTTGTCAAATCCATGAAATCCGCCAATGACACCATAGATAGCTCCGGCTTGCTGTGCTACGTTCATGATTGTGTCGAGACCCGGATGACTGCAACCAGTGACTAACACGAGCCCCTTGGGTGTTCTCACTACTAGGGATTGCTCTCCTATTCTTCCTATCTCGCCGGTTGAAGTGATTCCCTCCCTGACATTCATCATGTCAGTGACTTCCAACATCTCTGCGTTATCAAATCTGGAGAGGCTTCTCCTCATGGAATTGAAGAACGATCTCGGAATAAACACTCTGACATCACCAAGCTGTTCCACAATGTCAATACCACCTGTGTGATCCCCATGGGCGTGCGAGAGCACAACTACATCAATCTCTTGAAGATTGATATCGAGCCTTTGCATGTTATACAGCAGCGCTCTGGAATCAGGTCCAGTATCAAATAACACGCTCTCTCCGACAAGACAAGAGAATCCCCAACCGCTCTTGAAACCTGGTCTTGCCTCGTTATCATACACTATAGTGAATCTCGTTTCAAGTCCCACCTCAAGTTCTGAAGATCTTCATCAATGGATGTTCACTTGTTAATGGGCGTGTCCTAAACTCCTGTCTTGCATTATATGCGACATAGGAATCTGCCAACGAACTCGCGAAATATGCCTCTCTTGAGTGATCGATTGGCCCATATAACAGGAAGTCTGCTCCAAAGGCTATTGGAAAAGAGTTGGCAACTGCACTTGCTAAGGATATCTTCTCATCTGATAAGTCACTCAGTTCAGCCCATCTTGCGACTGCATTGTGAGCACCCGCTCCTGCAGGGATCCCATATTTCTCCTTCACCATATAGATGGCTTTGCTGATGGGGCCCACATCTGGCCTGTCTAGAACAGTCGTATCCACAAGTGGTTTTGATATTCCTGCCTGATGAGCTAGACTCAACAAATCATCCATTACGTCAAGTCTCCCTGCTAGAGTTGGCGTTTTCGTGTTCAGGGTGAGCAAAATCGCAGACTCGATTCCTGATTCCTTGATTCCTGCAAGTTCATCATCCTTGGTATGTGGCAGTATTGAATTATACACAACCCTCTGAGATAGTCCCGCCTCCCTTACATACATGGCTCCAGCCATTTTCACTTCGGCAGTAGTCCCATCAATTGCAAATGGGCTATCGGTATTGCCGGCGACAAAATCAATAAGACTCTCAAAAGCGTCTGGCCAAGAACTGCATACATCAAGGATCATCGGGTTCCCTGTCTCGTCTGAGAGCTCCTCCTCAGTCTTGATGAGTTGCTGTGCTCTCTCCCTGTCAAACTCCCCTTTCTTTGCATCTCTCAGAATGTCATGCCCCTCATAGAATATACTGCCAAGCATCACTGTTGGCAATTGCCCTGGTTGGCCGCCTACTTTCACCCCAGCTATCTCGTGGATTTCCTGTTCTTTCTCGAATTTGAACACTTGATTCACCTATCCTAGTACTTTATAGAATGGATGATTCTCAGTCAGTAGTTTTGTACCATAAGCCTGTCTTGTGATATATGCCACAATGATGTCAACCATGGCGCATGCGGGAAATAGATCGGGCGCCTTTGCGATTGAACCATAGATAATGAAGTCCGAACCCGAGTATTGAGAGAGTGCCAACGCACTTGCTCTGCACGCGCTCTTGCTGTCTTTTCCGAGCTTCTCGATTCTATCCCATGTTCCAATGATTCCAACTGGCGGAATGCCTGTGGGAAGCCCAAACTCACTCTTCAAGAGATGGACTCCTTTCAGACCAAGTCCCATACTTGGCACATCATAGACCGGTGCAAGCAGAAGGGGCTTCTCAATACCTGCCCTCACAGAGTCGGCTAGGAGACCAGTTTCTGTATCCGTTTTGATGATCTCCTTCATACCTCCGAGCCTCGTATTTCGCGGATTCATTGATTGAATCAGAGCCGACTTCACACCAGTCTCCTTGATGCTCTCTATTTCCTGCTCATTCAGAGTGTAATTGATAGAGTTGTAGATCGTTCTATCTAGAAGACCGATCTCTCCAGCAGCTCGAGTTCCCTGAATCCGAGCATCTGCTGTTGCTGCATTCAATAGGAAAGGGGCATCCGTAATTTCGGACACGAATTCCATATATTTCTCTAGAGCTGTTGGGGTTTCTCCAAAGACATCGATCATACACGGAATACCCATTTGATCTGATAGATCGTCCTGTTGCTGGATGAGGTGTCGCGCCTTTTGCTTATCGAAGTTTCCTCTGCCATGGTCGCTCACTATACCATGACCTCTATGAAACATGCTCCCTATCATGACTGTGGGAAGCTGACCTGGTTGTCCTCCAAGCCTGATACTGCCTATTTCGTGGATCTTCTGCTCGGTTTCGAACTCAAACATGTGCAACCCGCTTATTCGTAATCTGCAAGCCTTCCCTCAGCAATCTCCCGCTTGAGCCAGTCGTGGTACGGCTCAAACTCTGGTGGCTCGAAGACAATCTCATCAAGGTTCTCTGGTACTGGATATTTCCCATAGAGCTTGACGGCTTTGATGAATGAATGGACATTGATCTGCGGAGTGTCAGCAGGAATTTGGACTGCAAACCACATGATACGGCCATCTCTTCCTAAGTCGTCCATCATGGTCTTGACATAATCAGCGAGTTCGTAGGGAGTTGCGTCTCTCATGAAGCTTGCACTGCAGCTCGCCATTATAGGCGGTGTCCAGGATCTGGTCGTATTCTCTGCAATGAATTCCTTCATTAGGTCATGAGGCCATTGTTCAAGTCTCCCCATGCCCATAAAGAGCATTGGCCGTCCCATGAACTCCTCGCCCATTTTCCGCCAGCAATACTTCATTAGCTCAGGGTCGAACCTATCGGGGTCTTCTTCGCAGTAGTCTCCACTTGCAGCGACGCTCATTGATATGCCAGCTTTCTTAGCCTGCTGCCTAAGGTATTCATTGTATGGAAACACGAACTCTTCGAGTATCTGTTTATTCGTATTTGGCACGGCTGCCCACGCGTCTGCACCAAAAAAGTCAGTGAATCCAGTTTCTTGTTTTAGCAACTTGACGTATGGTATCAAGACTTCGTCAATTGACCAAGTTAGAAGATTATGAATGAATTCAGGATTCTTCCTCATGTTGCGTACTACTCTGGGATATGAATGAATGCCACATATGAAACTAAATGGGCCACAGAAAGCTCCACTCGGACATGATCCCATAAGTTCTACATTGGCGTTCATGGAATCTATGACATACTCAATTCGACCCCAATCCCTCTCTATAGGAGTCTTGATGTTGTCCATGTCCTCCGGCGTCTTGATCAAAGGATCACTCTGATCTATCGAGGACATATGGTTCTCGCTCTTCAGGAGCTTGCCCCCAAGAGCTTCAACCTCATAATTATAGACCTCCGGTGCCATAGCAAGTGGTTGCTCGAAATCATACCAAGCACTAACATACGATTGAACGCCTGTGCAGTACTTTCCATCAGTATGAAAGAACCTCTTTGGATCAGCTTTTGCGACAGTCATCGTATGAACATGTATCTGTGCTGCCATTGGTGGTGCATAGTCCGGCTTGCCCATCATAGCGGCAACCTGTCTACTGGCTGCATTCAGCTTAAAGAAACGCAGTCCCTTAGCGTAGAGAAGCCCTTTCAGCGCATCCATTCTGGAAGGTGGTACGAAACTCATTTCTCAACCCCCATCAACTTCAGGGCGTTCTCAGCCGTATGTACACCATCCCTTCCCCATGCATCGGCGCCAAGCTCTTTTGCATACTGCTCGCTTGTTCTGACTCCACCAATCATCACCTTCAGACTGCTTCTCAGTCCTTCGTTTTCAATCGCCTTGATATAATCCTTCATGGTTGCGGCGGTCGTGCTCATATAAGCACCCAGCCCAACAATGTCGGGGTGAACTTCCTTGACCTTCTCTATGAATGTAGATATGGGGACATCCACTCCCAGATCATGTACCTCAAATCCTGATGCCTTGAGCATGGAACAGACAATGTCTTTCCCAAGGTCATGAATATCTCCAGCCACTGTACAAATGACATATTTGCCAATGGTCTTGGCACTGATGTTGGGCTGATCTTTTTCAAGGACTGCCATGGCCGCTTTGAATGCTTCGGCGCTCATTATCACGTCTGGCACAAAGTACAGCCCTTGTTTCCATAGTTCTCCTGCTTCTAGAATGCCTGGTATAACAGCCTCATTCAGTGCCTGAGAACCATCTACACCAGAGTCCAGAACCTTTCGAGCTTGCTCCTCAGCAACCTCTGGATCTCCTTCTGTTATTGCTTTCTTCAATTCCTCCAACTAGCGACACCTCAAACTGAATCATAACTGAATCCACTAGTTAAGACTTCCTAACAACGACTCAATAATGGGTCAACCTATCCTATGACTTATGAAATCGGTTGCCTTGAAAGACTCGGGAACCTCTCAGGCTTCCTATTCGGAAGGAAAAGGGCATTGGTATATTCAGACTTGAAATCAGGATCATTTGTGAGTTCTATGTACTTGATTTTGGATCGGCACTCCCTTTCCATTTCTCTGAATTTGGCAGAGACCAAGAGCATCTTTGCTCCTAGGAGCGCCAAGTTTCCTCTGAAGCTTATTATCTCTGGATCAACATCTGGGATCATGCCAATGGCAATTGTGTTTCTGGGATCAAGGTAGCAACCAAATGCGCCTCCCATCACAACTGCCTTGATCTGTTCGTTACTGACACCCATTCTTTTCATCAGTATTGAACAACCAGTAAATATTGCAGCTTTGGCCAGTATGATTTCATTCACATCTTTTTGAGTGAGCACAATATCCTTCTGAGCTCCAGTTTCGTTTTGCCATGCAACCACAAATTCTGGAAGATTATTATCAATGCGTATCCTTTCGTTCTCCAAGTCGCGCCCGATCTTGCCCTTATAATCGATGATCCCATTTCTGAATAGTTCTGCCACTAGATCAACTACCGCTGAGCCGCAAAGTCCTATCGGTGAGGAATCGCCAATGGTGTCATATTCTACTGCTGTTTCATGACCGATTCTTATACATTCGATGGCACCATCTACTGCCTTCAATCCGTGCGTAATATGCGCCCCCTCGAATGCAGGGCCTGAGGCGCATGAGCATGTCACAAGTCCCTCCCTGTTTCCAAGAAAGACCTCCGTATTGGTTCCTATATCGAGCTGAAGAGTGAGCTCGTCGGTCTCAAAGATGCCGCTGGCAATCACATCAGCAGTGGCATCTGCTCCTACAAAGCCTGCTATATTAGCAGGAACATGTATCACTCCGTTTTGATTGATATTGATCCCAATGTCTGCCACTCTTGCATTGTATGGTGTTGTTATGACGGGAGTGTATGGCGAGAAAGCAATAGTCCTTGGTGAGAGACCAAGGAAAATATGATTCATGACTGTGTTACCCACAACTACTGCTTCATAGACATGAATTGGGCTCACTCTTGTATCTTCAAATATCGCCTCCAGAAGATGGTTGATCTCCTGAATCACAATCTTCTGTAGATGTTTCAGCATCTCCTTCTCTTCTGAAACCACTACCCTCTCCACAACATCCTCACCGTACATAAGCTGAGGGTTTTCTGCTCCATATGTTGCCATGGTCTTTCCAGTGTTAAGATCTATCAACTGGACTACTATCTTTGATGAGCCTATGTCCACTGCCAATCCG
>JBHLQS010000147.1:0-7248 GCA_048883405.1 Candidatus Thorarchaeota archaeon | reverse complement strand
AGAAAAGCGCCAAGTCCGTAGAGAAGCATTGGTGTGACGCTTGCCAGGGGCAAGAGAAGCACTGCGGACGCAGCCCAGTAGAGGTTAACTGAGTCAAGGTACTTCAGAGTTCTGACTTCGGAATATGCTGTGTATTCAAGTCCCCTCCTTTTCCTTGCCGCTCGACTGAGTGCGATGGACCTTCTAGCGGCAAAGAGCGTAGTTATCAATGACAGCCCTATTCTATAGGAAACATCCCAGACCAGAACTGCAACGAGAGCCATCAGAATTGGATTGCCAAATCCAGTGCCTAGATGTACAGCAAGAATGGTCGGATCAAGATAGATGAATATCCACACTGCACTGAATAAAGCAATTCCTGCAAATAGTTCATATCGTCGATCCAAAAGGAGTCGATTCTTGTACGACTCCAGAACTCTCTTCTCCTCAACATTTGTGGGATCCCTTAAACGCCTCAACCATGGGATGACATAGAGGCATCCAGCAGACCATATTACTGTATATAGAATTGCTAGCGTGCCGTAGATGGCTGAGGTCAGGGGCATTTCGAAATAGAGGAAACCAGCAATACCAATCGCTTCAACGAGCAATAACTGAGCCAATACATCGTATACAGGAGGGAGCCATCTGAACGGAGGAACCTTGTCAACTATCTCCTCGTAAATCCATTTTCTCTCGGCTCGCTGGCTCGTCCCTTGCATTCATAGACTGGCTGCACACCATCTTATTTGCGTATCGAAACCACTGATTGGCTAGGGCTTTGATATTGTATCTTTAATGGGTACGTCGGAATGCTATTCAGCCTACCCATAGATCTCCTCTAAGCCATCCCATTCCAAGCCTAAAGCCTCAGCCATTAACACTGCAAGGTCTTTCACTACCTTACTCGATCCTGCTTGAGGTAGTTGATCATGCATAAAGTCGACACATGAAGGGCAAGATGTCGCAACTACAGAAGCACTTGTCTGTTCGATATCATTCACTTTCAACCTGCTGATTTGATTGGCAAAATCAGCATCAATAGCTCTGAGCACGCCACCTGACCCGCAGCAGAAGCAATTGTTCTTGTTATGTGGCAGCTCCTCAAATGTCACTCCGGGCAAGTACTCCAAGACCTTTCTAGGCTGTTCATAGAAACCTGAGTTTCTCCCTGCATCGCAGCCATCATGAAATGTCACGGTGATGTCTAGAGGATTGGTGAATTCCAATTTGTTGGCATCAATAAGCTCCTCAAAATACTCCGGTCCATATATGATCTCGAATGGCGGGTCAATGCCAAGGAACTCGTGATACTCACGGGCCCACATCTTATAGCAGCCGGGGCAATTTGTCATAACTCGCTCCACACCGAGTTCCTTGTATTTCTCAATGTTATGCTCAGCGAATTGACGAGCGGTCTCAAAGTCGCCTGTCATGATCATAGGCGCTCCACAACAGGCTTCATCTTCACCAAGGAATGTGTACGACTCGCCAGCCTTGTCCATGATTAGAGTGGTGGCAATTGTTGCCTGAATGGAAACTCCGCGGAATGAGGAGGCACACCCGAAGAAGAATGCAGTCTTTGCCTCTTGGCCCATTGTATCCAAAAGGGCGTCTTCATCTGGATGCCAATACGACCATCCCTCGACTCTATCCATCTGTGACTGTCCCTGAATGTTCTTGCTGTCGAGTAGGGTCTTCTTTGTCATCTCAAGTTCCTCAGGCCAGAGACCCATTTTCTGAAAGTCTGACCTCATCAGTTGGTAAATCTGAACAAAAGGAATGTCCACTTGGCAAATCTCTTCGCATCCTCCACAGAGTGTACATCCGAAAACAGCGTCGCGGAGACCCTCTAGACCTTCCGAAGCCTTCAGACTTCCCTGAGCCAGTGAACGGGCAATGATCATCTTGCCTTTCCCTGAGTAGCTATCTCGGCGCTTCACCTTGTAGGTTGGACAGGCGCCATGACCAACCTGGCAGAAGCTGCATTGCGCGCAGGTATATGGCATATCTTGAAGGTTATACTTCTTCAGTGATGGGAATTCCATGATGTCATTCACAACCTTCGGGACAGGTGGCTCGACATGTCTTGCCGAACGAGTTATGCCGTGCAACAGCCCTTAATATCTGTGCTCGTTGCACAGGGCACATCTTTCGTCACACTTCAAAACATGTTAAGTAAGTTGTGTCATGTACCATCCCTCACTCGCTAGGTTTTTATGGGGCATGATTCCACGACCGTGACCTGAGAGCAGCTTCGTCTCTTGGAGAGAGTCTACATGACACTGAAGCCAAAGCTAGTGACGGAACTCGCTGAGGTCTATGAGGACCGTGTGATAACAGAGAAGCATGAGCTCGTTATCCATGGCATGGATGTTGGTTCTTTGCCCAAGCAAGTGGGCTGGTTAATGAATGTCAAGCCTGATGCGATAGTGCAGCCTCAGACCCCTGAAGAGATTAAGTTCCTGTACGAGTTTGCAAACAAGTACAAGGTTCCTCTAATACCAAGGGGGGCTGGCACCTCAGGCTATGGAGGTGCGATTCCTCGTAAGGGAGGCATCATTGTCGACATGCGTGTTATGGACAAGATTGTCGACATTGATGAAGAGAATATGACCGTCACTGTTGAACCCGGACTCTCATGGGCGAACCTGCAATTCGAGTTGAACCGCAAAAACCTGGACCTCCGTTGTTATCCCTCCTCTGGGCTCTCTGCAACAATCGGTGGCTGGGTAGCCCAGGGCGGCGATGGAATTGGCTCTCTCAAGTATGGAAACATCAACAAGAACGTAGTTGCTTTCGAGGTGGTCTTGCCAACTGGAAAGATAGTCAAGAGCAAGGATTGTGACCTATTCTGCGACACAGAGGGCATTCTTGGAATCATCACTAAAGTCACTCTGAATATCAAGCCCCTCACTCCTATCAGGGTCATTGTTTCGAGTTTTCCTGAGAATTACTTGATGGTCCATGCTATAGAGAAGATCCTCGAAGATGGTCCTCTTCCATTCACGATAAAGTTTGAAGAAGCAAAGTACACGGACCTGAAGAAGAAGATTTGGGACAGTGAAGAGAAGTTCCCGTTCCCGGTTCATCACTGCACGATTATGGTTGCATATGACGGAGATGAGGAGGAGATTGCAGAGGGCTTTGGAGTCGTAGAAGAAGTCACAAAGATGTACAAGGGAACTGTCTATGATCAGCATGTGTCTACCCACGAGTGGAATGACCGCTTCTATCCAATGAGAGTCAAGAAAGCTGGTCCTACCCTCGTTGTTGGCCAAGCATTTGCACCACTTGAGAACCTAACCGCAATACTTGATGACTGGCAATTTGAACAGGGATCCGCTAAGGCTGGTATTGATGGCTATGTAAACTCTATGAATGCTGTCACCATGATGGGCTATTTCCTCGAGGATGAACGGCGAAGATTCTTCATGTTATCCTGGGCTCAGAGCTTTGTTGTGTTCAAGATCGCACAGCGACACGGCGGTCATGCTCACTCCACAGGAATCTGGTTCGCCAACATGGCCGGTCAATACTTTGGTGCACAGCGACTGGCAAAGATACGTGCAGCCAAGCTCAAGTACGACAAGAAGGAGATATCAAATCCTGGGAAGGTGTTCGCCTATTGGCTACCGCTTATTCTCAAGTTTGGCAAGTATTTCCTCTGGATATTCTATGACCTATTCAGGAATGGGTTTGGTAGGATTGCTCCAATCCTTTTGAAGTGGCTCCAGAACCTGCCGCCACTCAAATGGGTGCTGCGATGGGGTCGAGCACATAGTCCATGGCCGGTGCAATATGGCTTAGGATGTTGTATGGTTGACGGTGCCGCTGGAATCGCGTCGAGATGGGACTTTGAACGATTCGGAATGCTCCCGCTCTTTGGTCCGCGTCAGTGTGATGTGCTATGGATATCTGGGTCTCTAACAAAGAAGATGGCTCCGCGACTGCGAAGAGTCTATGAGATGATGCCAGACCCCAAGTTCGTTATCGCCTTTGGACAGTGCGCAGCCAGTGGGGGCGTCTTTTGGGACGGATATTCGCTGCAGGTTCCACCTGAGTCGGTAGTCCCTGTCGACGTATATTTGCCCGGCTGTCCCCCTAAGCCTTCTGACTTCGTCAGGGCTCATCTGATACTCCAGAACAAGATTCGTGCAGGTACTACACACTGGCAAATGAAGTATGAAAACCAGGACGCAATGGGGATGATCCAATGAAATTGCGAGAGGACAGTGACCAGTATTGCATGCTGCTGATTGGCACCATCATCCTAAGTGCGTATGTCTTTGACATCTTGCTGGCTGTTGTTACTAATACAGCAATGGCCCTTCACATTCCGTTCCTGGTCGGTGGGCCTCTGGTCATGGTGTTCTTTCTAATTGGCTACTTCAGGCCAAAGCGCGGTAGGATCAAAGTCAATATGCTCTCTATTGCAATTGTGATAGGTGTTCTCTACACAATCTATGTCTTGGTACCATTTGGCGGTGATATCATCTATGCGTCCTGGGGAATGGGAGGCGCAATCCTTCTGGCTGGTGGATTCTCAATGTTGGACCCAATGGAAGTCAGTGTGACCCCCGGAATTATGGAGGTCAGCGACTACAAGTACAAGCCCTTGCCAGAGCCTGAGCCCGAGCCAGAACCCGAGGAGGCCGCTGAGGCTGAATCAGAAACGGAAGCCGCGACTGACACCCCAGCTTCAGAAGAGCCAACTCAAGCGGAATCAACTGAAACAACTGATGAAGCTCCATCTGAGTAGAACAGCCTAGAACATGCAATCGCTATCTGCTGAGCAAGCCTAGATTCTTCTAGTTCCGACTAAAATGGGGAGGCTATGGATTAGAGCAAAGGCTCTCATTCACGAAGCCAGGCAAACGCAGCAAACGCTAGGAGCAAACCGAAGGCAACCCATGCAAAGAGGAGGATACCTGCTAGGTCAGTGTACTGGGTAATGTCCAAATATGCATGTACACCGCCGAAGATTCCAGCAAGCATCGTGGCACCTATGCGGCCATTGCGGGTAGTTGCGAATGCAATACCAAGAGTCGCTACTACGAAGAACAGCCCACTCAAGAAGATGAAGTATTGGAAGGCGAAATTTATCGGCGCTACTGTCAAGATGATCCAGAAATATGCTCCGATGAATCCCATACCGATTAGAAGCGCGAGGTAATAGAAGAATGTACCCTCTTCTTTGTAAGACAATTGTATCACCTGTACCTTGTGGGTAAACTGATTCCATCTGGAATATGTGCTCTATTTAACTTCTTTGAGCGAAACTGGTCGAAGCCTTTTTATCATGCTAATTTGTACGCCGACCTTCACGGCACAAGATAGTCCCATGTCATCAGGTAACCAGCCATGATGGTTTTGGGCATTATTTTGGCTATTGTGTACACGATTGGACCTGGAATACGTCACCTAAGTAAGGTTGGAGCTTGACTACTATGGACAAAGGATTCCGGAAGAAGAGACTTGGAATGGTTCCTTCGAGTTTAGGTGGCTTGCAGGTTGTTATTTCTATAACCGACTTAGGAGGGTCTTGAGGCTTGCAGACAGATAGGCTGTTTCTCCAATTCATCCCAGTCCTGGTTTGGGCTATTCTTGTAATTGTCCTGATTGTAATCATGCTGTTGGCATCTTGGGTGCTGCGACCCCATATACTCCAGAACTCAGAGAAGACATCTACATATGAATGTGGAGAAGAGCCAATCGGGCCAGCACGAATGTCATTTCCCTATAGCTACATCATCTACACAATCCTCTTTGTCATCATAGACGTAATGGGCGCATTTCTCTGGCTACTTACTGTTTCACCGTTACGATTGAATCCCATAGTCGCTTGGCAGACATTCATCTTCGTTGTGATTATTATGGGTGCAATTGGATACGCCTTGAGGTATCTACCTCAGACTTCATTCAATGGTGAGGAAATCCTCGAGGCATATCGCGCTGCAAAGGCTAAGCGTCTCGAGAAAGCGCATGCATCAGGGAGGGAGCATCATTGATGCAAGGATTTGAGTCAACATTCGAGTCAGTTGAGTTTCTATTGATTGCTGGAATTGTCGTTGTACTGGCTTACCTCGCACTGGAGCACAGGGAGATTGTGTATGCAGCATTCTTTTTTGGGTTCATGGCGTCGTTCGTCGCTGGATTCTTTCTTCTGTTGGAGGCACCTTTTGTTGCCGGTATGCAGATTGCGGTGTATACTGGAGGCATAAGTGCGTTAATCATATTCGGTGTTCTCCTATTGCCACGAGCACAAGACTCCACACTCGAGGCAATAGAGTCCCCCCACGCCAAGAAAGTTGGCATACTTGTATCGGGCTCCATAATTTTTCTCTCTGCAATTCTTGCACTGACATTCCCTTGGAACGAAACGATTCCAGAGAGCACAATCGATGCTTCAAACAACGTCGCTCTTCTCGCTGAGTGGTTGTGGGGCGATCATGGAATCTACGTTCAAATCATTGCACTCATCATTGTGACTTCTCTCGTAGGTGTCATCGCACTTATGAAGATGGATAAAGCAGAACTCATGAAAGATGTAGTCGCCGAGTTCGGTATCGAAGCAGCACCAGAACCTGAAGAGCCTGAGTCGGAAGAGCCTCCAGAGCCTGAGGAGACCTCTGAGGAAGCTTCTGAGTCGGAAGTCAGTGAGGAGGTGACCGACTAATGGTCCCGCTTTCTTGGTACCTTGCTGTTGCATTCATCTTGATAGGGCTTGGTGCCTATGGGATGATGGTGAAGAGGAACCTCATCAGGATTCTCATTGGTGCTGAAATTATGGGGAATGGAGTCACCATCGCTATTGCTGCTTTTGCAGTCTATAGCCCTACCTTCACGTTCACAGGACAGGCTCTCATCATTCTCATGATATCAGTTGCGGCAGCTCACACTGCTTTAGCCCTAGTCTTGATGCTTGCTTACAACAGGCGACATGGAACAGTAGATCTAGGAAGACCAATCTCACAGGAGGAGAAAATCGATGTCTGAAGGTGCTCCTATGTCCGGTGCCACATTTGGAAGACAGGTTGTCAACAAGTTTCCTGGTGTTGAATGTACGCCAAAGGAAGATGGTATCCTTGAGTGCATTGTGCCAGCGGACAGTATTAGGGACGTTGTCGGGATGATTGACGAACAGATAGACGATGCCTTTCCAGAGAGCGTCTTTGGAGTTGACCTTCAGGAAGACAAGTATGAAGTCATCTACATATTCTGGTCTCGAAGCAACAGGACCCAGTATCACCTTCGTGTTTCACTTGA
>JBHLQS010000146.1:5525-7252 GCA_048883405.1 Candidatus Thorarchaeota archaeon | reverse complement strand
CCCACAAGCGTTGCTTATGGAGAGAATGCCACCTTCTCATTTTCATATGAAGATGTTACAGGTGGGACATCGGAAACAATTGGTTACAATGAGAGTGCAATGTCAATACAAGTCAGTCTGTCACAATTCTCTCTGTCCTATAATGACGTGTCTGGAGAGTTTGCAATCTCGTTTAACACTAGCCAATTCGGGCCACCCCTAGGAGAAAGAAGCTTCACGCTCAACATTACATGGTCTGGAGTTCCATTCTATGCAAACCGCACTGGCAGGATTCTAACAATGGTTGTAACTGCACGGTTGACAAGCTTATCATATCCATCTCCTCCTGATACACCCTATTCTGAAAATGCGTCATTTGCCCTCAATTATCTTGATGTCACAGGAGCGACCACAAGGGGGATTTCCGGAGCAACTGTCGTGCTGATGAACGAATCCACTGTAATCCCCCAAAGCTATCATCATATTGTTGATCTTGGAAACGGGAGATATCAGATAGAACTAAACACATCATATTTCAGCCAGCCAGGCCAATACAGCATATCTCTGGTCATATATTCCGGCTTGTTCTATTTGCAGAATAAAACCGGTATGCGAATTCTCTCTGTCACATATCGGCCAACAATAATCATATCGGATCCGGTTAATCCAGTGCAATTCCAAGAACCAATTCGTGTCATCCTTCGGTACCAGGATCTAGTGACGCTCACGTCAATAGCGAATGTTACAGACGCACTAACATTCGTCGACATACTGAATGGAACAGATTGGCTTTTCACTACCACATGGCGTGCATCATTCCAAGACTATCTACTCATCATAGAAACTTACAATCAGGGTCTTGAGATTCAGACACTATATGTCCTTTCACTAAACTTCAGTTATGGAGAGCAGGCGCCATTCTATACATGGGCAGTCATTGATATCTCATTTGAGCTGACATTTAGAAACACGGAGCTTACCTTGGAATCAGTCCCTTCACCTACACCATACCTTGATCTTGTGAATTTCACGGTAGTCTTTAGAGATTCAATATCTCTATCGGGCATTTCTGGAGCCGAAATAATCATCTATCATGGAATGACGCAGCTAGTCGAGTCAGTGGATTACAGCGCGAGCGATTTGATGAATGGAGAATATTTCATCTCAGTTCTATCGACATCTCTTGGAATTCCTGGAGCAAAAAGCATTGAAGTGACAGCTAACTGGACATCCGGATCTCCATATTATGGGGCAGCAGTTCTCAATGTAGGACTATCAGTAGCAGGAAGACCCACTAATGTGGAAATCCTCCTCCCACCGTCTCAAACTCAGTACCTCGATAATGTTACTTTCCGCTTTGCCTATACTGATATCGAATCGGGACAAGCGATTGCAATCTCCACTAATGATATCGAAATCTATAGTGGGGGAGAATTGCTAGGTATCTCTGAGTATATGATTACCAGAGTAGCATTATCCTTTGAAATCAGTATCAATTCTACAATTCTGAGTTCAAGTCTTGTCAACAAATGGAATGTTACAGTCTTGGTGAATTGGAATGGCACCTCACCGTACTATCTGAATGATAAGACTGCTGTTCTCGTGACAACATCAAGTAGGCAAGGAATCGTTAGCCCATCTCAAACGATCTCAACGCCGTTGGGAGATAATGTCACTTTAAGTTTCGAATATGATGACAGAGATACAGGAGAACCTATCTCGGGTGCGATAATCCACTTCTCATGCGT
>JBHLQS010000146.1:0-5425 GCA_048883405.1 Candidatus Thorarchaeota archaeon | reverse complement strand
GTCACTTTAAGTTTCGAATATGATGACAGAGATACAGGAGAACCTATCTCGGGTGCGATAATCCACTTCTCATGCGTTGAACGACCTGGGCTTGTGGAGGGAATTGACTATTGGATTCTTGGAGGAGTTGGACCACAAAGAGGAACTTACACAGTTCATGTGGATAGCCTGGCACTTGGTCAGACTGGACAATTCACCTTTTTACTTAACGCATCTTGGAACCCTCTCTCCAGCCCCTATTATGCAAACCTAACTGGTATCCGAATGACCGGAGTGGTAAGGTTGGCCTACGCTTCAGTATCTTATGAACTCCCCTCACCCTCAGTTGTACCGTTTCTAGAGAATGTTTCTTTTGTGTTGAATCTCACAGACATAGATCATAGCAAGCAGATTGATGGTGCAGAAGATTTCATCACTTTGGAGTACAAATCACCTGTTCTGGAGCCGCAAATCTGGAGTCTGGTCCCGCTTGGCGGGGGATTGTACAACGTAAGCGTGAATATGTCTGATCTGATAGCTCCGGGACTCCACGCATTCATCATCAGAATCGACTACATGCCTTACCAGAGTCTCCAGTTTGAAGCGCCAGTACAAGTTCGACTTCGAAATGCCATCTTGACTGGATCCGTTGGTCCCACAAATTATGCGGGATACTCCACATATGCCCTTGTAAGCCTCTCTGACTTTGATGCAGGAGATAGACCTCTTAATGGTGCAGACTTGAATATCGAATGGGGAGATGCAGCTGGCTGGATCGGTCTAGGAAATGGAATCTATAATTTAACACTAGACACTACAAATCTGAATTATGGCCCTCAGAGTCTAAATATCACAGCTGAACTCACCTACTATTCAGTCCAGCCACTTCGCATGTCAGTGATTCTTCTAAGTGTCCCTTCAGACCTCGCAATATCTTGGACTGGGCCAAGATCTTACAATCCAACTGAGATATACTGGGGAGAAATGCTGGAGGTATATGCGGCATATAATGACACTCTCCGTGGAGTCCTGATTGCAGGCGCGCAGGTGACCTATTCATGGATTGGAGGGAATGGTAGCCTTTCCGGTACGCTGATTCCAGGCAACTATACATCCTTAATTGACACAATTCGTGGTTCAACTACAAGCACAATTACACTTACTGTGAGCGCAAGAGCTCCAAACTATCTTCTGGCAACAGAACAGATTGTATTCAGGTTGCTTCCACGGCCCATGGACTTGGCACCCGAGGATGGCCTGTATTCTTTCAATGTGAATCTACAGAGCGCGAAGAACATCACAGTCTATTTGAAAGACACGCTAAGCGACATATTTGTAGATGGAGCTACCCTTTACGCAGATTGGGACTTTGGTAGTAATATCAGTCTAGCTGATGTATCAGGTATGCCGGGATACTATTGGTTTACTATATCCACTAATCTTGCAGAAACGCTATCCTATCAAATCACTATCAGTGCCTCAAGGCAAAACTACACTTCAGCTTCTCTTGCTCTCACTATGACTGTCACACAAGTACTACTTGAGCTCGAACCCGATGCCCTCACAAGCGTCTATCAATACACATCAATTAACTGGTCGCAAATAGTTAGGATAGGAGTCTACGTTGTGATTCCAGCGGCGAACATGACTATCCCAGAATGTAGCGTATCGTGGTATTCCCCTGAACTAGCAGCAAATGGTACCCTCGTAAATGGTTCGTCAATTGGAGGGCCAGGATATTTCTACTTCGATTTCGATACATCTCTTACAACAGCTACAATCCATAATTTCAAGATATCAGCCAAAGCTATAGGGCGCAACTTCACTGAGGCTGTGTATTCCCTTGTGATGGTCATAAGGAATTTGCCAACCACTACTCTTGCTCCAGGATATATGAGTATGAATTGGGGATGGAGCGGTATCATAAACGTGACATTTCAAGACCTGTATAACGAAATTGGCATTGTTGATGCAGACTCATCATTCTCATGGGCCCTTGGTTCTGGTGTCCTCCTACAACAGGGTAATGGAGTCTATAGCATTCCTGTGAATACAACTTTGGTAAGACCAGGAACCTATCGTATATCGATTGGATTTAGTAAGCTAAACTATGATGATTCAGAAAGTAGCATTACTTTTCGTGTCGAACCAGCGCCGACTGAAGCAGTGATAGTAGTATCATCCTATTATTTCGGAGATGAGAGCGGAACTCTATTACATGTTCCTTATGGTGAAGCATTGATGGTTCCTATATTCTATAATGATACATACCTGAATAGAGGCATTACTGGTGCAACCATTGTTACAGCCCTTTATTCTGGTCCAGGATTCTTTGAGAGGGAACTCGAAATTCAAGGTACACAAATGGGGACCTACACCTTCAACTTTGATTCAAATGATTGGGAATTGTTTGACCAGTTTGCTTTCACCATTGCTCTATCTCTTGAAAATCGGACTTCAGCTAGCTTGGTTTTTGAAATCGAAATCATCGAGATTCCGACAGGATTGGACATAATTGGCGGCTCAGTCCGATCACTATTGTACAATCAAGAGATATCTCTCGAAGTGATCTACTATGATACTTGGCCAGGTCACGATTCAGAGGGCATAACTGATGCCAAAATTGCAATCACAGACGACATTGATCCATTTCTAGATATCAAAACCATAACTCCAGCCGGTGCAAATGGCCATTATATTATCACTCTTGTTGCATTGAGGAGCACGGGCACAGCTGAGTTCGATGTTGTCGTTAATAGGACCAACTTCCAGACACAGATCACACGATTCACCATATCTGTAAGTCCATCTGATACTGATATACTGGTTCAGAACATGCTGACCTTTGGGCCTGCGTTCATCGTCGCCCTCGCGCTGATCGGTGTGTTCTGGAGGAGGATTCTTAAGGTTCCGAAAATGGTCAGAAAAATCTCCGCCATGCTAAGACAGCTGGGAAGAGGGAAGGTACCCAAATCAGACAAGACGATAAAAAGCAGGCACGAGCTTGTTTCTGAGTTATTCAATGAAATGGGTAAACCTATAGGTCTCTCAAGGGGAATCGAAGGTCTTGCAGCTGAGCCCATCACTATTGATATTCCAGTAATTGAGGAAATGATCATTGACCTTTCATTACTCACAGATATGACACCAGAAGAGCTTGAGGAGTTCAGACAAGCTGTATCGAAAATGAAGGAAAGCGAGCAAGTTTCCTTTGCTCGCGAAGTTATTGCACAGGAAGCTGTTCGAATCGCCCAGGAAAGGAATACGACTGTGGAAGAGGTTCTTGAAGAGGTACGTAACCAGAGAATCAGCCTGATTGGCGGGGAAGTGACAGACAGCAGACCCCTTGCACAGATCTACGGAATAAGCGAACCAACTGAGTGGGCAGAGGTTGAAAAAGCACCTGAAGGACGTCTCACAGAGGCAGAGCTCACTGAGATGCGCTCCCAGCTGATAGCTAGAGGACTTCCAATTCACGAAGTTGATTCCTTGATTGAACAGGCAAGACAGCTGCCTAAGGATGTAGGGGAAATGCTGCTTAAAGGCGTAGGGCAAGCTGTCGACATGCATGAAACAAAAGAGGATGTCGCATATCTTACTGACTCAGAAATCGAAATGCTCAAGGTGCAACTTAGAGAAGAAGGAGCAGACCTTCAAGAGATAGAGAAGATTCTTGATCAAGCCAGGGGTGTCCCTAGAGCATTGGCAATGGAACTGCTGGAAGGATTTAGAGAGGATCACGAAGTCAAGAAGAAACCAGAGCCTCCTGAAACTATGACAGAGGATGAGCTGGTTGCGCTTCGAGGTAGACTGTTCATAAAGGGAACACCAGAGGAAGAGATAGAGAAGATTCTTGAACAAGCCAAGAAAGTTCCAAGAGACCTTGTTTCGGAATTCCTTCAAGAAGTGGAGGGACTTGCCCCCGTTGAAGAATCTATTGAAGAGTTCGAGGATAAGCTTAGTGAAATGGATATTGAGGACCTCAGAAAGGAGCTGAAAAAGAGGGGACTTCCAAAGGAAGAGATTGAGTCCATCTTGAAACAGGCACGTAACCTACCTGCAGCTCTAATTGATGAGCTTCTAAAGAGCATTGATTCAGAGAAGAAATAGTCTATGTAGGGGATTTTGGAAAAGGAAACTTGGGGAACACTCGTCTTAGTACATTCTCATTATTCATTCATGAGCAGGTTGATTTGCTAATGACAGCTCCCGTGAAGGTTCACACTTCACGTTTAATGACATGCGACTCAACAGCTGGCATGCTTGGCCTCTCACTTGTTAACCAGAGATCAATCATTGCACCTAGTAGATCAGAGATACCTGCACCTGTGATGCTGGAGGTTTCCATGAACACTATTGGATGGGCTTCGCCGCTTTCACCCAATTCATTTGCCATTTTCTTGCAGAACTCCTCGCCCTCTGCTGTAGTGACTGGAGGCTCAAACTCCTCCTCGTCACCGTATACCGGATGATCTCTAAGGTCTGTCTTGTTCCCTACAATAATCATTGGAGGTGGAACCAAGAAGACACTGGTCAGTTCCTTAATCCAGAAATCAAGACTATCGAAGCTCCATCTGTCAGCTACTGAATATACTAGAACCGCAACTCCTGTACCAGTGAAAAACTCCTGCCGTGGGATTCTAGCTGCCTGCGAGCCTTCAAAGGTCCAGACATTCACCCCGACAAGATTGTCTCCATGCTGTACAACATCTCGATACACATAGGATAGATCTTCTGCCTCCTTGAGATTGCATTCAAAGAGTATGCTTTTCACACCCACTTGTGCTTCTCCAAGGAACAGGGTCTTCAGCTCATGAGAGTCTCCGAGTAGTTCGGGAGCTGGCTCCTCAGTTGGTCTGACATCCTCTAGAGATTCCATCTCGCCTTCATCATCCCAGAGGAACTTCGGCTTCTTGGGTTCTTCTTCAGAGGATTTTGTTCTAGGTGTAGGGGTATTTACTGGAAGATTCTCCCAGTGGAAGTTATAGATTAGTTTCACAGCCTCATCACTCTGAGGCACATCATCCCAGATAGAGGATCTATCAAACGGAGCTTCAGCGGATGCCTCTGCTTCTATAGGAGCTTCGGGTATCACTTCTGCAGGTTCGACATCCTCCGGTGTGATACCTTCTAGGGTAAAGTCGTCTAATTTCTTCGGTTTTAAGACATGGTAATTCTTTAGATCCTCAGGTACTATGGGTTCTGGCGTCGCAGATAGGAATTCATCCTTGAGGCTGTCAACCACATTGAGTGCTTTGGATAGTTCAACGATGTCCTCCTTTGTAAGATCATCCTCAGATGGAAAAACCTCAACATCAGGAAGACCAATTCGTTTGAGAATGAACTTCAGTATAGTAGTCGGAGCATTATACCCCCTTAGATATGCGAATCTTTGAAGCTCTTCGAGAACTTCCATGAAGGTCCGACCAGCGTATTTGATCCGCTT
>JBHLQS010000145.1:0-7262 GCA_048883405.1 Candidatus Thorarchaeota archaeon | reverse complement strand
TCAAAATCCTCTGTGAATGTATCTGGGTACAACTGAAGCAACGCTTTTGCAGCATTTTTGATGTATCGTGGTCTTACACTACCCAATTCTAACTCACCGTGTAATGTGACTGCTCCATCGTGCCCTAGAGTATGAATATAAAGCATGTGGTGCCTACCTCGTTTGGGAGTGGTGATTAGTTCATGCTTTACGAAACCCTTGCCCTTGCGTACGAAGAAATTGAGGCCACAGCGGGCACGCTTGAAAAGACACGACTCTTCTCGGAGCTATTGGAAAAAGCGGATCCGCTGGAAGTAGACAAGATCGTGGCTCTGACGATAGCAAAGCTCCATCCTGATTGGGCCGGAGAGCCTGAAATCGGGATAGCAGAGAAGATGGCCATTCAAGTTGTTGCAGCAGCGGCTTCCGTCCGAGAAAGCTTGGTCAAAGAGAAGCTGAGAGAGATTGGAGATATTGGTGCCACAGCTGAGTCTTTGCTGCAGGAAGGTGCACAGACTTCTCTCTTCGCAGAAGAATTGACAGTCCAGCTCGTCTATGACACTCTTGACACGATGGCCCGAATTAGTGGCAAGGGAAGTGCAAAGGACAAGACAGCCAAGCTCGTAGGCCTCTTATCCGATTCATCACCTCTTGAAGCCAAATACATACTGCGGACAATAACTGGTCAGCTGAGGTTAGGGCTTGGATATATGGGTGTCATGGACTCTCTAGCGATGGCATTCACAGGTGGAAAAGAGGCGCGCAAAACAATAGAGAATGCATTTAATGTCTGCAGCGACTTAACAGCGGTCGCGCGGGTCCTCGCAATTGAAGGGATTGACGCGGTGGGAGATGTCCATAGCACAGTAGGCCGGCCCATTAGAATGATGGCTGCAAAGAAGCTTTCAGACTCAAGTGAGATAATCGAGAAGGCCGGACCTGAAGTCCTAGTAGAGTACAAGTATGACGGGGAACGAGTTCAAGTGCATAAGAATGGTGATGACATCACTCTTTTCTCAAGGCGTCAAGAGGTGATAACAGGACAGTATCCTGATGTCGTTGAACTGGTAGGAGCTCAAGTCAGGGCTGAAACATGTGTCCTGGAGGGCGAATGCGTCGCAATAGACCCTGAAACTGGACGAAGTCGTCCTTTTCAGGAACTCATGAGACGCAGAAGAAAGACTGACATTGATGAAATGCGTGAGGAGGTTCCTGTTGCAGTCTATTTCTTCGATATACTGTTCTTCGAAGGCAAGGATGTGACAGCTCTTTCAATGATTGAGAGAAGAAAATTGCTTGAGAAAACAGTCGAAAGAAGTGATAGAGTTTCACTTACGGTTGGTGAATTGACATCTGATCCCGAACGACTTGACGAGATATTCACCAATGCGATTGAAACGGGTCATGAAGGAGTCATTGCTAAAGCCGTACATGAAAACTCAACGTACCAGGCAGGGTCTCGAAGCTGGTTATGGATCAAGCTGAAGGCATCATACCAAGAAGGGATGTCCGATTCCGTGGACTTAGTTGTTGTGGGTGCATTTCATGGACGGGGAAAGAGAACTAGTCTATATGGAGCAATTCTGGCTTCAGCATATGATGAGGACTCAGATACATTCCCAACCGTTTGCAAGATCGGGACTGGATTTACTGATGCAATGTTGAGTGAGTTCAAAGAACGACTGGATCGATACAAGTTGGAAACACGGAGTCCCCAAGTTGAGTCAGAAATAGATGCTGAAGTCTGGTTTAGTCCTGAAGAGGTAATTGAGGTTCTTGGTGATGAGATAACAATCAGTCCTATTCATCCCGCAGGTAAGCGCCAAATCAAGGATGGAGGACTCGCGATACGATTCCCAAGATTCACAGGTCGATGGAGGGACGACAAGGATCCACGTCAAGCCACCTCTGTACAGGAGTTAATTGAGCTCTTTGACAGACAGCGAAGCAGAGGCTAAGGGGACTAAGTCCGACAGTTTTAGAAGCAAGTCCATCCTGTGCAATAGATGGTGTGACATCGGATGCATAGTATCAGGGTGAACGATCAGCGGCTTCATTTCAGCTCGGCTCACTTTATCATTGGCGCTGACTATTGTGAGACCCTCCATGGACACAATTACTTCGTTGATATCACTGTTTCAGGGCCGCTTGATTCAGAAGGCATGGTAATGGACTTTAGGGATATCAAGAAGAAGGCGGTTCAGATCTGCGAGCAACTTGACCACAGGACATTGCTGCCCAGCAAGTCCAAGTCGATCAAGGTGAACGATGGTGATCTCTCATATGAAGTAACAGTGAGCGGCAAGCGCTATGTCTTCCCCAAGGAAGACTGCTTCGTGTTGCCAATTGATGCAACAACGGCTGAACGACTTGCAGAATACATCGCATCTCAGATGGATCTCCCCGAGAGATGCAATATCAAGGTCTGTGTGAGCGAGAGTATCGGTTCCATGGGCTGTTTTGAGTCAAAGAGCATCTAGACTTCATTGTGCATTCTTGGGAACCAGACCTTGAACTTTGCTCCACATGTCCAATCACCTTCTATTCGGTCCGTGACCTCTATGGATCCGCCGTATTTCTCTGCGATCTGACATGCCTGGTGGATTCCAACTCCTCCGAACCGTCTATTGGGATCAAAGAGTGTCTTCTTCATTTCATCCTTGATACCTGGACCATCATCGGCTATCCTGACCTCATATTCATCTTCATGAGCTTCGAGAGCCACCCAGATGTGTATTTCATTGCCTTTGCTGTGTGTCACCGCATTTTCCAGGATGTTGAATAGCAGCAGTCGAATGTATTTGTCAGCTCTCACTGTGGCTTCAGTCACCTTGCAGTCAATTTCCACTGTAACGCCCTTTTGCTTCTCCTGAAACTCTTGAACGCAATCTATCAGAGTCCTGCAAAGTGAAACTCGTTTTAAAGGCTCTTGAAGCAGATCTCTCGTGGCGTGCACAGCCGCAATCAATTCATCGCATCGTTCCACTGAACTCGCTATTTCCGCAAGGACTCTTGGATCTCTTTCTGGGCTGCGGTCTTGGCTAAGAAGCTCTGTTCCAATCTTTATCGCTTGAAGCTGGTTCCTGATGTCATGCTGCAAAATGTCCAGGTATAATGTAGCAATATTACTCGTTGCTCGAAGCTCTTCTTCGACTCTCTTGAGTTCAGTGACATCATGAACTACGGAAACTATTCGGCTCCCATCCTCGTGTGGACTCAGCGTTGTCCAGTAAGCACGCTTCTCATCTTCATCAATCATGAACTCGAAGCTAAGCGCAGTCGAATCGGTCTGAACCTTCTCAAGATTTGACATATAGAGTTCTGCTACCTCAGATGGCATGAGTTCGCCTATCCACTTGCCTTGAAATTGAGTGGGATCCAGCTCAGCACGAACTCCTCTTGCAGAGTAGTACTCGTCAACCTTCCCATTCTTATCTAACACAAAGACAATATCGCGGAGTGATTTCACAAGCATTCGATGCTTCATTTCCGATTCGCGAAGCGATTCTTCTGCCTCTCGTTGGCTCTGACGAACCTCAGCTTCCTTGATTTCCCTTTGGATTGCTGGGACTAATCTAGCGAGGTTATCCTTCTTGAGATAATCATGGACGCCGGCCTTCATCATCCGAACAGCTACATCTTCGGATATGGCTCCTGACACTATGATGAATGGAATGTCCCGTTTGCCAGCCTTGACCTGCTCAAGCGCTTCCTCAGTGCTGAAATCAGGCAACATATAATCGCAGAGGACTAGGTCCCAATCATCTGATTCAAGTGCCTTTCTCATCGCGTCATCGGTCCACACCCGAAGAATCTCAGGGCTGTAGCCACCTTTCTTTAATTCTCGTTCTATCAGGATAGCATCGTCCTCTGAATCCTCTATCAGGAGGACACGAATCCCAGGGTTCACGTATTATGACCTCCTTTGGGGCTGACATTTAGGAGTAGCCAATAAAGACCGAGTGTCTGGACGGCTTTTACAAACTGATCGAAGTCCACAGGTTTCTGTATATAGCTATTAGCTCCAAGATTATAGCTCTCTATGATGTCCTGCCCTTCTTTAGACGATGTCAAAACGACTGCTGGAAGAAGCTTGAATTCCTCTGAATTCCGAATTGTCTTGAGAGACTCAAGACCCCCCATTCGTGGCATCTTGAGATCGAGAAGGATTACCACTGGAAGGTCTCTTGTATCACGATCGCTGAACTTCCCTTCTCCTCTCAAGTACTCTAGAGCCTCGATGCCATCGTTTGCAGCATCAACCTGGTTGGCGATATTCGCCTTTTCCAAAGGCCTTCTAGTAAGAAGGACATCGTCTCTGTTGTCTTCGACAAGGAGGATCTTATCACCGGTCAATTGGAATCCTCCGATTTCTTTCCGAGTGTGAAATAGAATGTTGCACCTTTCCCTGTTTCTCCTTCTGCCCAGATTCTGCCTCCGTGTCGACTGATAGCTCTTTCCACAGTTGCTAGTCCTATACCTGAGCCTTCGAACTCGTCAGCTCGATGCAGACGTTGAAATGGCTTAAACAGTCTTTCGGCAAATTCCATCTCAAATCCTGCACCATTGTCTTTAACATAATACACCGATTCACCTTCAACGTCAACTGATCCGAATTCTATGATTGGGTCATCCACTGAAGAGGTGAACTTCCATGCATTGCTCAGGAGGTTCTGAAGCGCCGCTCTCATCAAACGTCTGTCACATCTGTTTCTCAATCCTTCCTCAATGACAATCCTTGGGTTCGTTTCGGGATCGCTCTCTCTCAGATCCTTAATCACTTCTTCAGCCATTAACGATAGGTTGACTGAAACTCTGTCCATTTCCAATCTCGTTACTCTTGAGAGGTCGAGAATATCATCAATTTGACCAGCCATTCCTTTAGCCGCTCGCCTAATCCGCTCTAGGTAGTCCTTCCCAGTATCATCAAGAGTTTCTTTGTAGTCTTCCAGTAATGCTTTACTGAACCCATCCATTGTCCTAAGAGGTGCTCTTAGGTCGTGAGAAACTGTGTAGGCAAATGCTTCCAGCTCCTTATTTGCTGACGCCAACTCAGCAGTGCGCTCTTCCACCAATTGGTTAAGCTGCGCGTTGAGTCTTCGTGCTTCTCTCTCTGCGCGAACTCTATCTGTGAGATCTAGAAAGGATATTGCAATCATACCAGGAAGCACAGGGAAAATGTTAGTTCTGACTGCCCTGATCACTTGGTCTTCTTCAACTCTCACATCTTCAGTATGCCATGGAACTCCCTCTTTCACTACTCGTCGACATTGCTCGATGACCATTTCCCTCTTATGACTTGATGCTATTTCTTCCAAGGCCTTTCCCAATAATGGAGTACTAGGAGTATTCAGCATCGAGTCAATGGCAGGATTTACCTCGACCAAACGAAGTACGCCGTCCGAATCTTGCTGTAATAATTGAAGTCCAATTGGTATTTCATTGAAGATGCTCCGGAATTTCTCTTCAGCAGCTGCGAGTGCCTCCTGCGATTTCAATTTCTCGAGTACTTGAGCGAACATATCTGCGACAGTCTCAAAGAATATTCGAGCCTCCTCTTCCATTTCCTGTTTGTCCTTCGAGGCGATACCTAGTACTCCTAGCAAATCCTTCTTACTGTCTAGCAGAGGCCAGACTATTGCTGATCGAATTTCCAATCTCTCTAGCCATTCATGGAAGGAATCCAGTGATTTATCCGCACTAATGTCTGGTGCAAATATTGGTTTCCTGTTCAATGCTACGTTAGAGATGACAAATTTCCTGCTAGATTCAGTATCTAATGGCGTAGAGTCCGTGAGCAACTCGTTCTTCATTCCTATTCGGGAAATTGTGACAAGTTCTGATTCATCTTGATTGGGGATGCTCACCGACCCCTTATCGAATCCAAGCGTTTCAATTAGTCCTGAAAGAATCTTGCTGCACAAATCATCAACTGATTTGGAATAGACTGCCGCTTCTGCAATAAGCTTGAAAGCTCTTCTTTCTCGTTTGACCGTTTCTTCGGCTAATACACGTGCCGTGATGTCACGTACAACTGATATCACGCTCTTTTGATCTTCATGTCTGCTCATCTTAGCTGAAAACCAATGCGGAATACCGCGCACCTCAAGGGGATAATCGTAGGTCCTGGTTTCACCAGATTCTCGAACAGCCTGAACATTTTCTAGGTAGGTGTCTGCCATTTCCGCAGGAAGGATTTCTTTGATGTGCCTGCCAAGGAACTCTTCAGGTGGTGCTACAAGATACTGTTTCTCTGCTCCATAGAACTCTACATTTCTATCCTTCTCGTTATAGACAAACACTAGGTCTTGCATCGATCGAACTAGTGTTCTGTATCTCTCCTCAGACTCTTTGAGAGCAGCTTCAGCCCAACGCTTCTCAGTAATATCCTCTCCTGAACTGACGAGACCGATAATCTGCCCTTTATCATCTTTGAGGACAACAAAACTCCATTCAATCAGTCTTTCCTCATCATTGAATGTGACTATGTGCCTCTCCTGCTTTTCAATCTCGTCAAGACTACCCGACATCAACTGGTTGAAGGCTGCACGCATCTCGATTCTCTCCCTCTCGGGTACCAGCTCGAACCAGCTCCTTCCTAGGACATCATTTGAATTACATGAAAAGACCTCGCATCCTTTCCTATTTAGGAGTGTAACCTTGCCTTCTCTGTTGAGAACAAGAAATATTACTCCTGCCATGTCCAAATATAGCTGAGCCCTATCCCTCTCACCCCGAAGAGCCTCCTCGGCCCGCTTTTGCGCCTCTGAAGCTTGACGCCTCTCGGTTATGTCTATTATTGACGACTGCATTGCCTGGCTACCGGCATAATCAATGATACGTATAAAGGACTCAACCCATCTGATTTCTCCGTCAGGGCGAAGAATGCGGTACTGTGTGCTGCCTATTCGCTTTCCGTTTTTCATGTATTCCATGTAGCGGCTTCTATATCGTTCGCGGTCCTCCTCATGTATTACATCCCAAATTCCTGCTCCCATTTCCCCGTCGATTATTTCCTCGACGGAACGGCCAATGATGTCCGCATAAGTCTGGTTGCAGTATACAACAGCATCTCCAGTCATGATTGCCAATCCTTGAAGCGACTGCTCTGCAAGGGCTCGGTATTTACTCTCTGACTCGCGGAGTTCCAACTCTATCCTTTGCCTACCTGTAATGTCACGCACCACGACCACGAAGCTTTCAGGCGTTCCATCCGAATCACGTATGACCGTTCCATTAACTTCTGCAAGGTATGTGCTGTTATCGGCTCGAAGGAGCAGGAA
>JBHLQS010000144.1:0-7273 GCA_048883405.1 Candidatus Thorarchaeota archaeon | reverse complement strand
GTCTTCAATGCCTCTTCAGCTCTCTTCCTATCAGCGATATCCAAAATGGTTCCGGTGGCTCGCTTTGTTCCTCCTTCATCATCTAGCTCCAACACACTTCCGCGTTCCATGACCCACTTGTATTCGCCAGATTTCGTCCGCATACGATGTTCCGAAACATACGGAATGCTCCTATCTTCGACATGCTTGAGCCATCTTGTTTCCAAGGACTCTAGATCATCTGGATGGATTAGCGACTCCCAATCTCCATATTTCGTACCCATTTCGCTTACATCATATCCGAGGATTCTCGCGTAGCCCTCATCGAAGTGGAATATGTCATTCTCAGCGTCCCAATCCCAAACGCCCAGTTTCGCTCCTTTCAGGGCAAGATCCAGACGTTCTTCAGATTCTCGAAGTACTCTCTCAGCCCTGACTTGATCAGTTACATCACGTGTAATGCCCATTATGCCCGTTGGCTCCCCGTTCTCATCACGCAAAATGGACATCCGCATCTCTGCGGGAAATGATGAACCATCTTTCCGCAGTAGTGATGTTCTCACAATACCAACATCCTCCCCCTTGACTAGCCTCATTATAGTTTCGATTGCCCTCTCCCTGTCTTCTTCCGGTGTCAAGGAAAAGCCATCCATTCCTACCATTTCCTCGGCATCGTCGTATCCGTGAAGGATGGCTGTTTGGGCACTTACCATTGTGAACTGGCCGTCGAGATCAGCCACCGTAATGGCATCGGGGGAGGTATCAATTAGCCGTCGTAGACGTTCCTCACTCTCCATTAGCTCCTTCTCAGCCGCTTTCCGTGAGCTGATGTCCCTTACTATACTCTGCAGATATAGCGGTTCCCCTGAATCGTCTGAGATTAGTGCCACATTGACCTCTACTGGAAATAGGGTTCCATCTTTTCGCTTAAAGATACGTTCATAGACTGGCAAGGATTCGCCCTGCTTGAGTATGTCGAATCGCTCTGAGCTGTCATCAAATTCTGACCGTGCTATTATTCCAACATACGACCGACCAAGCAGCTCTTCCCTCTCATACCCGAGCATCTCGAGACCCTGCTCGTTGGAATCGATGATAAAGCCCTCCAGAGTCACTATGAATACTCCATCATTGGTCTCCTCAAATAGTGCCTGGTACTTTTTCATTGCCTCTTCTTGTTGCCTTAGAATTGGACGTACAATCAAATAGAAACCAGTTGGCCCAGCTTGGCTTTGTACGGTTCCACTCATAACATCAACAAGAATGCCTGTCCCTGTCTGCGATCTGAGGATTATTTCTGCGGCCTCCTTTGCCGCCAGACCTGGATGAAATTCCCTGCTATTCGCATGGAGAATGCCGCCAAGGGTTAGGCTCTCCATCTCTCCGACTTGATATCCCAGCATTTCCGCAAAGGCTCTGTTTACATGAACGACTTTGCTTGCATTATCAATGATGACAAATCCATCAGTGATCTGTTCCGCTAATATGTAGCAGCTGGGAAGGTGTACCCCAACCAAACTGGTCATTGCAATGTCCAACTCCTCTCAATTAGAGTGTACAGCGCTTCGAACAGGCCCTATGCTGGAGTGAATGAATAATACCATTTTGGTGACGCCCTTAGCAGATTAGATGATTTCTCGAGGAATCAGCATGTATTGCGTTTCTTGAGGCCAATCACAAACCTAAAAGGAGACCATCTTGCGTCTGCAGACCCTAGAAGAGGCGAAGCCCGTTGGTTGTAGACACACAGAATGAGAGGCCACAACACCGAATTCAACTGAATAAGGTCGGTGTCAAGGATCTCAAGACCTTTCTCATAACAGAACGAAGTGGACTACGACATCACTTAATCCCACGAATCGAGTTCACAATAGACCTGCCCGCTGACCTCAAGGGAGTACACATGTCGCGACTTGTCGAATCTATGACCGAGGTGATTAGTGAAGAGTTCAGCGTCTACAAATCGGTAGAGGAGCTTCAGAACCGCATACTTGACGCCCTATCTGTGAAACACAGCTATAAGCGTGGGGAGATAACATTTGATTTTGAGTTCAGCTACGCTACTAAGACCCCCGCCTCAAAGATGCGGACATGGGAAGTCTGTGACATTTCTGCCTCCACGGTGAAGGAGGAGGGCAATCCCAACATTCACTGTGCGGAGGTCAGAGTCATTGGAAACACGGTCTGCCCACACTGCATGGCAAACAACCATGGTCTCACTCACATGCAGAGGGCTGTCGGAACGCTTGGTGTAAAGGGAACGACGGATCAGATTCCAACGTACGGTGATATGATCAACGTGATAGAGCGCTCTTTCTCGAGTCCAACCTATTCATTGCTCAAACTTGAGGATGAGATGCATGTCACAAAAGAGATGCATGACAATCCTCTCTTCGTCGAGGATGTGTGCCGCAATATTCTCCAGCATGCAAGAGAGAAATTCGAAGACCTGAAGCTTGAGATGTACGCGGAGGCACGATCTCTAGAGAGCATTCACAAGCACGATGTCATAGCCAAGGGGCAGATTGTAGTGAATGGTGGTTAGTTTTTTTTCGAATCAAGAATCGAAAAGCGGTCTTATGATTAAACCAAAAAGGTACTTTAAGGGAATTTGACCTCGAACTGTGTTAGACGCCATGTTCGCCGTGAAATTGGGGATGTGAAATCTGACGAAAGAGGCAAGAGGCAAAAGGACCCTTCTATTAGCAACCGTATTGTTGCTTGTCATACTAGTGGGTTCTCCAATTTCATATATCTCCTCTTCAAATCCCTCTAACAATTCTCCATCGAATACTATTGATGAAACAGAGGATTTTGATTCTTCACCATTGATCAGTCCAATTGATTCCATCGGTTTGGCTGAACATGCAATCGAGGGCATATTTGATCCTGCAACAATCGAACAAGTTGGATATGTTACATCGGGAAATCAATCAGCATTGACCGAAATTAATCCGGCCGTCATCTATGACCTTCCTCTAGATGACATTCATGGATGGGTGGCAAGTCAAGCCGAGGTTGATATCTGGAATCTTGAAAGACTATATGCCGTTAATGGTAGCTTCAACGATGGCATTGCTGGAGTTAATCTGAATCCCAATGGTACGATTAGTTATTACCCATATGGCTGGATTGCGAATAGCACCGACACAACTGATTATCCTGATGATGTACAGGCTGCAGGATATGAACCAACGCAGTCGGGATATATAACTGTCCAAAATGAGGGGGGCAAGGTCGGACAGAATGCTTTTGGACACGCTGCTGGCACGAAGATTCTCTGGAAGCAGATAATTCAAAACGCCCCGTATACAGAAGATTTCATTCTGAGTTTCAGCTTCTATTATCAAAACGGACCGATATACAAGAATCCAGATGTTCCTGACCCAATCACAGGCAATTGCTCTCTTGGCATTTTCATCGACGGCACCCGTGTTTGGAATATGAGCCTCCTGACTCTGGATCAGAGAGGTTTATGGACCAGCACAGGTGATATACAGATTTCAGTTCCGGGTGCACCAAATTCATTTGATTTCGAGATTGGCCTAGTTATTGACGAGCAGCTCAACCTTGATAAGAGGTATGACTACGATAATGACAGTATTATTGATGGTTTGATCAATGCCGCCTATATCACCGTCTTCATGGATGATCTATCATTTATCAAGGCCACTCCTCCAACACCTGCAGAGGTGAAACTAGAGTTCATTCAGAATACGACTACAGCGGATATAGTTGGACCTGCAGGTGCCGGCAGCGCTGCGATTCTTAACGAGTATTGGACTACAGACCCGGTTTCAGTTGCTATCTCATCAAATACAAGCGTTTCTTTTGAATATGAAACCAGATTACTCTCACATAGATTCACTGATTCCACGAGGTCAACTGACCCCAGTGATGTAGGGTCGAGGTATCAAATCCAAAGTGAGGAACAGTCAGCTATCACGTTCCTAACCTATGTTGGCTTTCTGGGCGGCTACGAGGATGCTCTCATCAGAATGCGATTTCCATTTGATTGGGAGAATGCTACCGTATTGGATCCTTTTCTTACAGACATGACTAGCCAGTGCAGCATTAGTCCTGGTCTGATTATTATTCCCGAGTCAATTCTTACGCAATTGGGTTGGTGGACTGTAGAACTCCAAGGTTACAATTATGCTCAATCTATAACTACCGAGAAGTATAGCTTGGGTAGTTGGGCGTCTGAGTCAATATTCAGGAGCAATGATAGGACGAGGGTTTCGCTTCAGCTGGAAGCGCATGGACATCAGCCTGACCCTGTGAGTAACGTCAATGTGTCATGGCTTCTTCCTGATCAATCCGAATGGTACACGGCAACTTCACTCATGGGCTCCAATGGGCTAGTTGAAAGCACAACCCTCACACTGGGGCCCACCAACACCACAGCAGGTATTTGGAATGTCGTTGCAGTGTGGCAGAATAATACTCAAGTGGGATTCTTAGAAGCGCAATTCGAGGTTCATCATTCTGCAAGCCTCTCTCCTGCAGATCCGTCTATTGATACCGAGACTGGTGTTGTGCAGACTGTATTCCTCAACTATCTAGATGCTGAAAATGGCGACTTTCTAATGGATCCAATCTCAAGCATGACCGCAAATTGGTCGTTGTCTACTATTATTTTCCAGCCAAATGAAGGTCGAAATCAGTGGGAAGCCGATTTTGATACGAGCATATTGCCCCCCGGATTCTATCTGGTTGTAGTCAATGTTACAAGGCCTTACTTTGATAATGCTTCTTGCACATTCACTCTCTCCTCGAATATGACCAGCAACACTCTGAGTCTTGGTGAAACGGCAATAGATCTAAACCTGCACGAAACATTTCCGTTAAGTATGAGCTTTGAAGACCGATATGGATTCGGTATTGAAGGTGCTAGCTTTGACTTCGAGATTGTGGTTGGTACGGATGGAGGAATATCATTTGGTGGTGTTACTGGAGGAAGCGGAGGCATTTACTACGTTGATTTATACTCTGTAACTTCTGGCAGATACGAGATATCAATTACTAGCTGGAAAGATCACTATGAAGCCGATCAAGACACACTGATAGTCATCGTGGGCTACCTTAATTCCAGTCTAACTCTTCTTAACAGCAGCGGCGAAGCAGTACAATTTGGGGATGACTTCGAACTCTACGTGCAATATACAAATAGCACAGGATACGGCCTTGACGGAGCAGATGTATCAATACTATATCCTCCATCGAATCTCATAATATCTGAAACCCAGAACCTCACAGGGGGGCTCTATTCGATTACACTTACTCCAACTCTCGCTGAATCATTCACTGTCACTATCCAGGCGAGCATCGCAAATCACAATCCAGCCACTGTTGCTTTCACATTAACTGCTACACCAATAAATAGCACTCTGGAATTGAACTATACAAGTTCAACCATCTCCCTCGATGAGCAGTGTATCATCCATCTGAATTTGACTAGCTCTCTCTTGGGTCCACTAACGGGAGCAGAGATACAAGTTCTTGTGAATCCACACGAGGGCATTTCTGTTTCAGACTATGAAGACTTGGGAGAAGGAATTTACAGAATAATTGCTACACCAAACGAAGTAGGTGTCTATTCATTTACCTTCATAGCTTCAACGATAAATCATGATGATTCCAGAAACTCATTCACACTGCAAGTAGTTGAAATCGGAACCGAGGTTGTGGGAACCGGCCCTTTGGACGCGTTGTACTATGGACGTTCCTATAGTTTCACCTATGAATACAGGACATCGTCCAGTAAGATTGGCATAGATGGGACGAGTAATTCCACGAGCGGTATTGGGGCGGATTGGCTCACTCTGGTTCCTATGGGATCTGGATTGGTCAATATTACGGTGGTGCCTGAGGATGTTGGTAGCTTCAGTGTAACTATAGTGATATCGAGATCCGGCTACCAGAGTCAGGATTTCACCTTTTCATTCCTGGTGCAAGCTATCCCAATCACCGTTCAAATGGATCCGCCCAGTTGGACTGAGGGTCAGCCACTAGTACTAGGTGTAACATTAATAGATGATTTAGGCTTCCCAGTTACTGGAGCGGAAGTCGTTTACGAAGTATTTAGGGGGACCTCATCTATTGCTTTGGGAGAAATGAATGAGGATTCTGACGGTATATATTCTGCGACAGTCAATGAATATCCAGAGTGGGGACAGAGCTATGAAGTACATATTGTGGTCAGCAAGGAGAATCACGAAACATTAGATGAAACATATCGATCTGCGATTGTTGTCATAGCATCATCAGAAGGCCTCCTCTCAAGACTATGGGACGACTATGGCATTCAATCTGTGCTCGCCTTTGCGGCGATTGGAGTGGTTGGTGCGTCGTATAGAATACATTCAAAGCGCAGGGTGGCCTATATATCGAAAGCTCTTGCTGTGAAGCGTCGTTTCGATGATGCGAACAACCTCATTGGCATCATTATACTTCATAAGACCAGTGGCTTGCCTGTCTACTCGAATATACTCAAGGGCGGATTCGAAGAGGGCATGATTTCAGCATTTATCACCGCCATCACCCACTTCAGGTCAGAATTTGACAGAGATGATTACGACCTCGCCTTCGAAGTCCTTCCAATTTCAGATATAATCCGTGCAGTTCCGACAAGGAATCTTGTATGTGCCTTCATCACAGTGTCGTCAGCATCAATGCAACAAGAAGCCAAGATGGTTGAATTCGCCAGAGGCGTCAGCAGACTCATGGATGATGACTCAGCAGAACGGCCAACTGAGGTGAATAGTACAGGCATTACAGATATACTCGAGAGATTCTTTGACGAGGTCATGGATGGCTTCCTTCTCAGATACTACAAAAGAGGCAAAGTTGGTAGATTTCCAAAGAGGTACAGGTGTCTGGATGAGGCACTCAACTTTACAGAAGAGGCTGATTGTTCGAGGCCAACCTATATGGCACTCGTGATGACTGAACGCTGCAAGATCACTGAGGCTGAGGCCAGTCTTCTTGTTCTAGAATCTATCGAGTCGAAGTTGATTGTGCCTTGTTCCAAACATGAGATGATATCTTTCGCTCCTGCGCGCCCAGATGAAGGCAAAGATCTACCACAAGGCCCCGTCAGAATGTGATGAATCTACCCCATTTCAGACCCACCCTCTCCCCTCTTCTTCGTGTGGAACCCCTTTCTGGAGCCTGTATACAGATGAGCTAGACGCTGTGTAGATGCGCTAGACCAACATACTCTCCCAATACTATCTATGTAATACTGAGATATTATCCTAATGTTTCATACGTTTTATCAATCTTTATAAGA
>JBHLQS010000143.1:0-7281 GCA_048883405.1 Candidatus Thorarchaeota archaeon | reverse complement strand
CTAGACAAGCTGTTTGGAGCAGAGATTCAATTCTTCCCAGATGATGACTTCGATCAGGTTTCTGAAAGAATGGACTCAATTATCGAAACCCTCAGAGACCTTGGTCTCAAACCTTATGGCATTCCAGCGGGTGCATTCATGCCAGTGGGATGCATAGCATATGTCCAAGCCATGTTGGAATTGAAAGAGCAGTGTAATGAGATTGGTATACGGCCAAAGCATATACTACATCCCGTTGGCACGGGAGGGACTCTGGCTGGGATGATAATCGGAGCGAGGCTAGCAGAGTTCGATGCCGATGTCATAGGAATCAGTGTACTCCGCGATGCAAAGACCACCAAAGAAAAAGTCGGAGAAATGATTGACAGAATGTTTGATGCATTCCCCACACTCATAGACAAATTCAAGCCAGATATCAAGGTGGATGACCGGTTCATGGGAAAGGGCTACGGAGAAATGGAAGACTCTGTTCGCAGTGCTATCCAGATGTTTGCAAAATCTCAGGGCATCATCCTAGATCCTGTCTACACAGCAAAGGCAGGAGTAGCGTTGCTCAAAATGGCGATGGGAGGAGAGATTGGTTTAGATGCTCCAACCATATTCTGGCACACTGGAGGCTCGCCCGCTCTGTTTAAGTATGGATCAGAGCTTCTAGGAAGCTAGACAACGCAGTCGTGATTACAGTTGCTCTGCAATATATCTTCCATATTTATCAAAATCATTTATGACTGGTACATCGGAATCTACTCTTAGATAATCATCAATTCTATGACCTTTCGGGATGAGACCATCTGGAAGGTATACAGCTATCAATGGATTGGTCCTCAGGTCTATCATTGGAATTGTTCCTCTTCTTCCGCCAACTTCTATTTCTCGGAAGATGTCCAACTCCATAGTCCGTAGGTAGTTGCGACTCAAATCAATCCTTTCAAGGCTTTCACATCCATCGAGCTGACGCAGGTCCAGAACATCATCTTTCTTGATTTTATCCTTGTATGGAATCATAGTATAGGATTCCCAAGGATTTACCAACACACCATTAGACAGGTCTAATTTCCTGAGAAATGGCGATGACAAAAGGTGTAGACCAATTACCCCAGTGACATGAAGATACACCAGCTTGGCACAGGCTTCCAGAGGCCGCAAATCAACGTAATCTTCACAACTGATATTCAAATGCTGCAATGCGTGACATTCCGATAAAGGTTCTAAGTTGATTCTGTGATTCAGTTGTTTGGTTCTAATGTATATACGATCAGATAATTGCTTCAAATTGGTTTGATTATTAGCACTTGTGTGTCTGAAGCGTATGCGTTCAATTTTCCTGAGTCGAGCTAGAAATTCAAGACTACCCTCAATTTTAAAGTTTAAGTCCAAATCCCTAAGATTGCTACATTCGCCCAAGGGAGAAACATCAGTGCCCTCAAAAGCACCAACTAGCTCAAGTTTCTTGAGATGCTCTAGAGCAATTAGAGGCCTCAAATCCAATTTCATTTCCATAGTTCCAAATCCAACTATTGAGAAATCTTTGATGTGACGGGGTAGCATAGTGAGATCTAAGCCTTCAATCCACAATCGCTCTCTTTCTTTGGATTCTCCTGAGTCCTTTGCTTTGAAATATAGCTCCCTGGAGTGTTTACTCTCAAATGCTTCTATCACAATGGAACTGACACCTTCAACCAGCGAGGGATTCTGCAAGTCTTCAGGAGCATTTTCCCATATGTTAAGAACCAGTTCCTCATGCTTTTTGGCATGACCCCTCATAATGTCAATGATCGTTGGCTTCTCATCTGGAGACTCCCCATTTCTTCGGCTCATGGCAATGCGTTTATTCGCTCATGTTTAAACTTTCTCTCATAATTAGCTGATAGACACGCTCGAGAGGCAGACCTCAACGTTTTTCTTAAGTCCAGCCTTTCCAACTCTAGCGCCTTCCTTCCTTGCGATTAGAAAAAAGGACATGCTCTAATATGGTCTCAAGTCACAGCAATTTGGTCTATGGGGGCATAGAATGATGCAGAAGACAGCAAAGGATTTTGCAGAGAGGTTTGATGAGCGGCTAAAAGCTTCAAAGAAAGAGAAGGTCCGGATTGTCATCAAAGAACAATACAAGGATGCCTTTGAGATTCTTGAAGACTGTGAGAATGCAGGGCTCATACCAGGCCTAATCGGACCTCCCGGTGTGGGGAAGACTCTACTCTTGCGGGCTTATGCAGAGAAGAGTAATCGGGACTTTGAGTGGCTGACTGGAGATGAGGGGGTTCGGCCAGCACACTTGATAGGTTCATTCAATCCAAGCCTGGTATTGAGCAAAGGTTTCACTCTTGAGTCATTTGATCCAGGCCCTCTTCTGAAATCTATGATATTCGGTGGTGTGTTTGGTCTCAACGAGGCAAATCGGCTAGCGGAATATGTACAGAATAGCCTGCTCGAGCCATTTGAAGAGTGGAGTGCCGTTGTGCCAAGATTGGGTCGGATAAAGGCATCAGATGACTTCTTTCCTGTCTTGACCCTTAATCCTGAAGAGATGGCAGGAGCGCATCGACTGAGCGAAGCATTAAGAGACCGTATCAGAGTCTGGATTCGACTCAGCTACCCGAGGAAATCCACGGAGATTGAAATAGTGAAGATGAACTGTCCGGAGTATACTCTTTCGGACAAGACTCTCGAGAACATCTATGGTCTCGTTTCAGCTACAAGAATGAGTACTGACATTGAGATACCAGCGTCAATTCGTGCAGGCATCTCAGTTGCTAGGCTCTCTGCAGAAATGGCCAAGCGAGAGGGAACGAAGGATGTTACGCATGGAATCCTCTCCAAGGCAGCCACGTATGTCTTGACTGGAGCACTGAGGTTTAGACCGGGCATCGACCCCGAACCTGCAGTCAACTCGTTGGTGAGGCGAGTTCTAGGTTCAGGTGGTTCTAGTACAGCAAGTGCGCCTGGGAGTTCGTAAGCAATGGCTCAGACTCAACCCAGGATATCACCGCTTCCAAGCAACACTATTCCGTTCGCACACGAGTTTGCAAGGAGGATGCGAGCTAGATCTGACGTCAAGATTAGACCTAGTATCAGGCAGACTAGCTCAATCCCTCAAATTCTCTCTGCGAGGTACTTCCGAAACGGAGCACTTACTCTGGATGATTTTATAGACGCAGCGGTCCGCACGACCTATCCTTCAGACCAAGATATCGCAAGAGTAATTGCGGAGGACATTATCCTAGGTCGAGAGAAAAGCGATTCAACTCCTCAGCCTAAGCAACCAAAGGCTAAGACAGTGTCCACTGTGAAAAAGGACGCTTTGGCTGCGGTCATGGAACAGATCAAGAGGGAGCAGGACCTGGCTAAGAAGATTGACAAGGACAAGGTTGAGGCAGGCTTCGAGTATCTTCAAGACCTACGGAAACGCAAAGATACCGCGCTATATGACGCAGCAATGCATTACTTGAACGAGGGCGATGTTGTGCTCCGTGGGCTCACAAGTGACGAGGACCTTCGCAAAGAGGCATCAGTCGAGTTGCTTGAAGATATGGGAAGCCTATCTTCACAGAACATCAGAGATGCAAAAACTCTGGAAGTCCTTGATGATATAGCAGAGTCTTCCAACGCCGCGGAAAGCATAGCAGCCAGAGCCTATCGCGGAGACAAAGGAATTGTCCAAGAGTTCAAGGAACTGGCAGACAGAGATCCGGCAACTGCAGCACGAGCCCTTAGGCACATGGAAGATATGGAGGCTGGAACAAAAGCCCAGAGAAAGGCTATGGACACGGCGCTTCAAGAATCGTTGGACAATTTGAGCGAAGTGGCGGCTTATGTTCGACACCTTGAGCGACTCCCGGATAACATTGCTGAGCATCTGAGGAGTGCACCGCAGCTATACCAGCTTGCTGATGCCGCAGAGTTTGCTGAGAATATCAAGAACCATACGCCCGACATGACTGACCTGATGGATGATGTTCTGGAGCAATATGACAAGCAATTTGATGAGGGAGCATCAGCTAATGTTGATTATCGGCAATTAGCTGAGAATGCAAGGAACATTGAGTCATGGAGGAGTCTTCTGGACAAGAAGACAAAAGAAACAATCGAGCACGCTGACTCCAGGTCATCGCCATCAGATTATCTAAGACAGAAGATTAATGACATGTCCCAAATTGACGATAAGGTGGGTGGGCATCAACCAAAGGAAGCTTGGGAGAAAGCAAAGCAGGAGTTGGCTGATGCTGCTGTCAAACGCTCCCCAACAAAGACGCACCTTAGAAAGATAGTGAGGGAGCTCTCTCGCCAGGGTGTTGTGCCTTCAGAAAAGGCAGTAAGAGAGGCTGGCGAGAAACTAGGCATGACAGAAGAGGAGATTCTCGAACTCCTTAATCCATCCTACCGTGTCGTAAGGAAGCTCATCGAGCAGGGTGTCCAGGACTTCGAGCGGCTTCACAATCTAATCTCGTCAGCTGGTCTGACTGACCATCAACTTCACGAGCTGGCAGACCTATCGGCTCAGACCAGAAATCAATCTGCACTTGGGGCAATCGCTCATGAGAATTTTGGTGCGTCGATGGGAATGGGTACGAGGCAGCAATATGGACGCGCTGTAAGTTATGGGGGACGCCCAGGGCAGGCTGGACCTATTGATGATGAAAGGGCAAATATGGTCTTCGGAGGTTTGCTTGGGGGGCCTGCAACCAATATCGTGAAGATTTGGTATGCCTATAGAGACTCTCTGCCGGATCACATCAGGCAGAGGCTCAAGGAGATTGCAAAGAAACTCCTCATAGACCTCGGAAAGAGATACGCCAGAGCAACAATGGGATCGTCAATGCTTGGGGGAATACAGCAGTCAACCACTGTTAGGCCCTTCCGGATAGGCGACGATATTGACCTCATCGACTTGGAAGAAACCATTGATTCACTCCTATCAAAGGGTCGCACGAATTTCACGGTCCTTGACGTCGAGGACTTCTTGATTTGCGAAACCTATCAAGGACATCGTTCCTTCGTCTGGGCCCTCGACAAGAGTGGGTCTATGCATTCACCCGAGAAACTTGGTATGCTTGCTATCAGTGTCATGGCTGGATTATATGGGGTTCAGAAAGACGACTTTGGCGTCTGTCTCTTTGATAGTGTTATGCATGTTGTAAAGAGAATTGACCAGCGGCAAGTGCCTGTAGAAAAAGTCGCGGCGGATCTATTGGATGTACGAGCAAGTGGAGGTACTGGAGGAAGGACCTCACTGCAGTGGGCTCTCGACAACTTTGAGGAAACTCGGGCAAAGGAGAAGATCTTCATTTTTGCTACTGACGCTTACTTAAGCGACCAAGCTGAATGTGAGAAACTTGCGGAGAAATTCAAGCACCAAGACATCAAGATGATTATTCTAGTGCCAAAGAGCTCGTACGATCTGAATGCAGCAGATAAGTTGGCAAAGAAGTCACATGGCGTTGTTCTGGATATAGGTGCCGTTGAAGATTTGCCAGAGAGATTGTTGCGGCTCACTAATTACTAGGAACCCCGGGAACGAAGCCTGCTCTCGTGGACAGGCTCTTGTCATGCACCTCGCAGACATGGAACTTGTAGGCAGCGGGATATTCTGAGGCTCGCAGATCGATGAACCGCCGAACGAATAAAGACCTCATGCTTCTCATGAATCGATAGAAGGGATCTCCCGGTAGCACAATCTCCGCGATGCAATTTACTTGATATCCTCGATACTCATTCTCCTCAGGCCTATGCCATTGAAAGTGTAGTACAACTCTAGGATCCTGCCGAATATTCCCATATGTGGTGTCGCCGTACATCTCTGCTGCACCAAAGCGAAATCTGTCAATCTTTGTGTCATCAAGATAGATCCTCTTGTACAACTCAATTCGGTCCTCGATAGTTTCTTCAAATGGGCGCCCCTGAAATGATAGAATCTCACCCTCAATCTCCTCGATCTGATTCTCAATCTCTTCATCAGTCAAAGTGAGTCTCACAATCTTCGTTGCTGTGGTGACCTTGAAGATACTGGTAGGTTCTGAAGAGCACAAGGTAGGCTTCATCACTGTATCGTGGTAAGCCGCAAGGAGCTTGCAATCCACCTGCTCATCACCGTCGAAGGCTGTTGCCATGGCAAGATATAGAGGATCAGGGACTGCGTTCAAAGGAAATTGAAGAGTAACATCATTCATCCTAATCTCGATTCGCCTTCTCGCTCTATCAATGAATTTGACGCGGGACGGGATTTCTTCAGTCAACCTTTCCACCCACAGAAACATGACTCGCTGCAACCCTTTTTGTAAGTTGCTTGTGTTTAATCATCAATACCAAATACTGCAATACATTTGGAAAAGTATCATAAGAGGAAATGCTCCCTTCAATGTAACCTACCCACGAGGGATATTGATGGTAGAGGCCTTCGAAATAGACTCAGACGCTAAGATGACTGAGACTGAAGCGAGTGCCTCGACAATTCAGACCGATAAGGTACTAGTTTTCATAGATCATGATGAGAATGTGATCTATCTTTGGCGTGGTGCCAAAGCCCAGCTGTTTAAAAAACTGTATGGAACAAGAATTGCTGCGAAGTTGAGCCACAAGTATCCTAAATATCGAATAAGACCGATAACCGAAGGGAGCGAACCTGCTGCCTTTCTTGACCTAATGGGTCTTTCGAAGAAATAGAGAAGAGAAACACACATTTCATTCCATGTGTAATTATTAATGGGTTGAAAACTCTGACTCTTGACCGTAGGGCATACCTTCACTGGATTAGAAACATCGAGAGAGGACTTAGTCGACGAACAGAGATACTGCATGCACTTAGTAATGATAAGTGGCGGTCAGTAGCAGACATTGCTGAAAGCGTTAAAGTAACGACGGCGACCATTCTCTATCATCTTCATAACATGGAACGAGAAAATGTGGTTGAGAGAAATCCCGATGGAAAAGGATGGAAGCTTGGACCAATTCAGCAAAGTTCGCTGGAGGATTTCTTAAAGCCGAAACCAAGACGCAAGAAATGATTATCCCTCAACATCGTGTTTTGCCGAACAAATGGTTTTGATAACAAAGGTTTATTAAAGACAACATTTGTATGCACACTGTATAATTTTGCCGGTTTTCGATTCGGATAGTGTTGAGAGGAGAAGTAGAATGAAGGTTGTATACAAGAAATGGAATGCCGACGAAGGACTGGAGGATATTCAAGCTCAGATCTACACCGAGGCATCAGGTCTTCCAGCCCAGGGTTGGCAGATTCGTGACCGCAACATCCAACGCGGCGAAGATGCAACTAGGTACGCA
>JBHLQS010000142.1:0-7375 GCA_048883405.1 Candidatus Thorarchaeota archaeon | reverse complement strand
CAGAAGGTGCAAGAACTGAAGCATATCAGCAATCACTTCAAGGTCCCCCTCTCTGAAACTGCATATGTGGGGGATGGTAGAAATGACATCTCTGTGTTCGGTGTCGTAGGCCTCTCAATTGCCTTCAAGCCTGAGGATAAGGAGGTTGCTGAATCTGCTATGCTGACAATAAGAAACAACGACCTGAGGTCAATTCTCCCTTACATCATATAGGCGTGCCCCAGATTAGGAGCGCAAATACATACGCCTGAAGCAATATTATCATCATGCCCTCGAATGTATCCAGTTTATGATCATCAGTTATCGCCTGCTTGAGGAACCATAGGCTGCCAGCAATCACGACTATCTGAAATAGAACATAGCGATTCATCGGTATTGGCACGAAAATTCCAATCCCCCCCATGACGAGAAGCAGAATCTGAAGAACCCCACCAATCAGGTTCCCAACTGCGATGCCGACCTTTCCCTTCATGGCTGCAACAATTGCTATTCCGTGTTCTGGAATCGCACCTGCGGCACCAAGGATAAGGGCGGCTACTGCTATTGGATTGACCACAGCGCTGATCTGAGCATCATATGTTGTAAGCAGGACATCGACCGATGAAGTAAGTAGTTCACCCGCAAAGAAAATTCCTATGAATCCCATCACGCCCAGGATTGATGCTGATCTCATCGAGTGCTCTGGCTTTGAAATATCTGTATTCTGAACCTCTTCTCCACGCATTAGATCAATAGAGTAGAGAACATAGGAGAGGAAGAGAATGAGAGACGCCTCCCATGGGAAGAGGAAATCGTCAGTACCTCCCAAAAATGTCACATCGACAATTCCTAGGGCAAACATGCTGGCAAGTGCAACGATAGTCCAACGAATGAGAACAGAGTCCTTCCTGATAGCCTCCTCAGGTACGGCCATATCATCCTTTTTTCGAGTTGAGATTACAATAGTGATCCCGAGCAATAGCATATTGAAACCGCCAGCTATTAGAACTGAGAGTATAGCGATAGTTAGAAGTTCAGGTCTATTCTCAAGGAAGCCATCCAGAGCAGTCATCCCGCTGACAACAGCCTCTGGCATATTGCTGGCAAGACTTGACAAAAGGCCCGCAACATATGTAGTATATCCTAGGTGTCCGGAAATGCTCTCAACGCCTTCTACCGCCCATTCTGAAGGTCGAAATGCAAGCCATATCCCACCGATGATTCCCAGAAGAACGATGAACAATGGATCTGCGTGTGTATATTCAGCCCAGAAGAATGCAACAACAATCAGAATTGCAATCCCCATTTCGAATTTGCCTGCATGTAGTGAGTCCCTAACTCCGCGAAAATGATATTCTTCATTTCCATTTTTGCTCATTGAACTCAAATGCTATCCTCCAGAGCAAGAAGGGCTTCAATCTTGTTGACAACTTGGATTATTCCCAATAATACTATGCTATTAACGCTATGGCGTGTTTCTGGCTTTTTCAGTTTCTCCTTGTCTTTGTTGACCATAGTAATACCTGGCTCCAGAGCCTGTATTCAATAACACCACTTCTTCATCAAAATCAATCTCTCCCATCTCCACGAGATTCCGAACGCCTGCAAGTCCTACAGCTGCTTCCGGGCAGAAGTCCATCCCCTCCATCCGAGCAGCCATTCTATGGCAAGCTTCGATTTCCTGCTCAGCTACTGCTACGGCGCCACCTCCTGATTGGCGAATTGTTGCAAGAATTAGTCTTCCGGCAAAAGGACTTGGCACTCTCAGCCCCAGTGCCTCGGTTTCACTATTCAGCCATGGCTGAATTTCATCACTCCCCTGTTCCACAGCCCTCACAATTGGCGCACATCCTGCACTCTGAGCTGCATACATTCTTGGTCTCTTGCTCTCAATTAGCCCCAATGCTTCTAATTCATCAAGGCCCTTCCAAATGCCAATGAGAGCTGTGCCACCTCCTGTAGGGCAGACTATTGCATCTGGAACTCTCCATCCAAGTTGCTCTGCAATCTCGAAGGCAAGAGTCTTCTTGCCCTCCACTCTATAGGGTTCTTTCGTAGTTGAGAGATCTGTCCATTCGCCTCCAGCTTTCTTCATTATTTTGGCACAATCACTGATATTCCCATCAACTCGAAAGGTTTCAGCACCATAGGCACTACAATCTTGGAAAAAGGGTTCAGGTGTATCTGAAGGCATGAATATGTGACATTCAGCTCCTCCTGCAGCACAATATGCACTTGCGGACACAGCTGCATTCCCAGCTGATGGCAGCGCAAATGATGTGGATCCAAGCTCCAGATGCTTCGAAATTGCGGCACACAGGCCACGGTCTTTGAAGGAACCAGTTGGATTTTGAGACTCATCCTTAATGCTAAGAAGCCTCAAGCCAAGATGTTTTCCGAGATGTCGCGTACTTATTAGAGGCGTCCATCCTTCTCCCAAACTGAATATGTAGGATGGTGATTTTACAGGCAGAAGTTGAGAATATCTCCACATTGAATTGACTTCTGTTGGAAATTGCTCTCGTTGAATGTCCTCGATCACACTGAATAGGTCATATACTGCGAAAAGCGGTGAGCCACATACACAGAAAGTTGCCTGCACCTCAGCAGAATGACTTCTACTACACTGTGGACATTCTAAGTGGAGAAGGTGAGATATCATAATGATTCCCACACTTACATAGACGCGCACCCTTATTTGAGTGTGTTACTTTCTCTGCATGGGATGAAGTGAACTTGGATGAATTGAGAAGATCCGTTCTGCCATTTACATCGATTGTCGGGCTTGAGAAGCTCAAGCTAGCTCTCATTCTAAATGGCGTCAATCCACGGATTGGTGGAGTCTTGATCTCAGGGCCCAAGGGAACTGGAAAAACCACTGTTGTACGTGCACTAGCTGACCTGTTGCCTGAAGTTGATGTAGTAGAAGGCTGTCGATTTGGCTGCAATCCCCATCGAGAGGATCTGCTCTGCCAAGATTGTCTGAAAGCCCTTGCCAAAGAGAAGAATCTGAAGAGCGTCACGCGGAAGATGCGAGTCGTGAACCTGCCTCTCTCCACAACTGAGGACCGACTTATTGGAGCTCTGGACATTGAACGTGTACTTCAAGAAGGCATTCAGGCACTTAGACCGGGTATCCTTGCTGAAGCCCATCAAAATGTGCTTTATGTAGATGAGGTCAACCTTCTTCCGGACCACTTGGTAGATGATCTGCTTGATGCGGCCGCTACTAAAATCAACGTAATAGAACGAGAAGGAATTTCAATTGCTCATCCTTCAGACTTTGTCCTAATAGGAACAATGAACCCTGAAGAGGGTGAACTGAGGCCTCAGCTTCTAGACAGATTTCCACTACATATTGCGGTGGGTGCAGATTACACTGTACAGGAACGAATGCAGCTTGTGCGAAGGAACTTAGCCTTTGAGAGCAACCCTGAGCAGTTCGAAGAAGACTGGGCCCAGCAGCAGTCTGAGCTTAGAGAAAAGATTAGCAATGCAAAATCAATCCTCTCTGAAGTGGAGCTGCCAAACCACAGCCTTCGTGCAATTGCGATGGCTACAGATGCGCTCGAAGTGGATGGTGTGAGACCCGATATTATAATCAGCAAGGCTGCTATAACAAACGCTGCTTACGAAGGCCGTACCGAGGTCGCTTTGGAAGATATGAAGCTAGCCGCCCAGCTAACATTGAGTCATAGGACTCGTAGGGGCGGCCTTCTAGAGCCGCCTTCATCAAATGACATTGATACGGCGATAACAAAAGCCGCGGAGATGACCAAGAAAATAGACAAACAAGCTTCACCCACTGAAGTACCACCATCAAAAGAAGACACGTCTAGCAAACGCAAGAGTGGTGGTAGGTTTGGTCGAGGTGATAGATTCGCCACTGGTGGGAGGCAGGAAGGTCAAAAAAAAAAGCTGAAAGTGTAAGATATCCTCGAGGAGATGCAATTAAGGGGACGTTCTGCGCCATAGTGATGGTTGTTGTCATTGCGTACTTCGCATGGATCTATTGGTCTCCCATCAATCTTCTTTTTGGACTCATCCCTGGTGAGATTCCAACCTTGCCTGTGATTGTAGTCGACAGCATCCTGTTTGCTCCACTAATCTACTTCCTTATCAGAAGGTGGCTTGACATCATGACAAGACGTCAGGGTGGACCAGCAGCAGGCATTGATACAGTAGAGCAAGGAAAGGGAGTTCCAGAACTTGGGGATGAATGGGGTGTTGCCGCACGAGCCTATAGTGCCAAGAAGGAAACTAAGGTCACCGGTTCGAAGTCAGAGGTCAGAGAGCCTTTAGGTATCGATTCAGGCTTTTTTGTCAAGCTCCCCGATCTAGACACGGGAGAAGTATTGTTCGATATTGAGGAGCTCCAAGGCAAGATAATGAGAAAGTCAGTTGTGTCTTCGGGAGGATGGATTCAGAAGCGAGTATGCTCTCGCTCTATGGGCTCTCTGAAGACATCCGACTCGAGTCAATATGGACGGCCTGTGAGGTCACGGAAGCCTCAAGGTGAAGTAAGAAGTATCAATATTCCTGCGACAATCATTGCTGCAGTGTCGAAACTCCGAAAGCCACGCCCTTCTCAAAGAATTGAAATCTCTAAGGAAGATATCCGAGAGTCTGTATTCAGTGGGAGAACACCTCTGACAGTATTGCTTGTGATTGATGTAAGTATGTCAATGAAGGGATCAATGAAAGAAGTTCGTGGCATCCTTGAAGCAATTGAGCGTGAAACAAGAGGCTCAAAGGATCGCACAGGGATTATCGCATTCAAAGATAGTGGGGCTATTGAGGTTCAAGCCCCCACAAGTAACTGGAACAAAATCTACAGGGCTCTTGGCAAGCTGCGTGTATCAGGCCTCACTCCCCTTGCAGAAGCCATGATGAAAGCATTAGAAACTGTTCGCCGAGAGAGAATGAGAAATCCGCACATTGAGCCGTTGATTGTACTGATATCTGACTTCGCACCTAACATACCCTTGGCTCAATCCGTGGGTCCTGGTCATGCTAGGTACACTCCTGTGAGAGATCTTGTCAAGGCTGCTCGGCTTATTCGAAAGGCAAAGGTCCGAATCGCAGCTGTTGATGTGAATCCAGAGCATTCGCATTGGCCAAAACTCATGAGGCGTCCATATCATGACGCCTTGGAGCTCGCAGCTAATCTCAGAATGAGGAAAGAGGGGCATAATGATCCCGTGGAAACGGTTCTTGACTTCCCAGAGTTCAGAAAGACATTTGGCGCATTTTTGGTGGCTCGTACCGGAGGTGGCAGGGCATTTCTCTGGAAAGAGCTTCTGCGAAAGCGGTCTATTATTGGGGAATTTCTACATGGAAGCACAACCAGAACGCGTCTTAGGTCAGAGGATCTCCAGCCGGCAGAGGCTTATCTTCCAGACTAGTATCTCTCGATTAGTTTATACCATTACTGCTCTCTTCCTGTGTTGCGCATCTAGTCTGAGAACGGTCTGTTGTCATAGTGAGCTAGGAGAGCCCCGACTGGGGTTTCGATGAATTTCCTTTTCATGCAATAGGCACAAGACTGATGCGCACCTTGATTGCAGAGGAGTATTTCACATTGATACCAGGGAAGATTCCGCCGGAAGTATTGAGTCGGATTGTCTTTTCTCATCTTGGCAAGACGGACAAGGACCTCCTTCTTGGTCCTGCCATTGGCGAGGACGCCTCATTGATTCGTATAGGCAATTCAGTCATTGTCGCATCGACTGATCCAATCACAGGATCGGTGGAAGACATAGGATGGCTTGCAGTTCATATCAATGCAAATGATATAGCAACTTTCGGTGTTCGGCCACGTTGGTTCTTGGCCTCAATTTTGCTCCCGACTGAATCCCAGGAGATTGATTTGGAGCGCATAACGACTCAGATTAATGAAGCTGCTTCATCGCTTGACATCACTGTGGCTGGTGGTCATACCGAGATAACTGATGGAATTGACAGGCCCATCATCGCTGGTTTTATGATCGGAGTGACAACTGAGAATCGATACGTGACATCTGCAGGCGCGAAACCTGGTGATGCCATAATAATGACAAAGACGGCTGCAATCGAAGGTACAGCAATCCTCGCCGCCGAAGGAGCACCTTATCTCTCCAAGATGCTAGGCGAGAAGACAGTCAATGACGCTTTGAATCTGCGCGGCCAGATTAGTGTTGTAGAGGACGGAATTGTTGCATTTGAAACGGGGCGAATCACAGCAATGCATGATCCTACGGAGGGAGGTCTCATAGGGGGATTACATGAAATCTGTGATGCAAGCAAAGCTGGATTTGAGATCGACTTGGATTCTATCCCCCTACATGATGCCACAAAATCCATCTGTGGCTTTCTGTCGGTGAATGTACTTGAACTGATCAGTAGTGGCAGCATGTTGATGACATGTGTGTCCGAAGGTGCTGAATCGGTGGTTGCAGCTTTGAAGGCCAAGGGGTTACAGGGAACTGTCCTGGGAACTATTTCCTCAGATGCTTCAATGAGAACTGGTTCTAGAAACGGAGAGCCTACTCAAATGCCTCGCCCGAAGAATGATGCTATCTGGCAGGCTCTCAAGAAACTCAATCAGACATGAAGTCCTTGAGCAAATTGATATACTTCTCGGTAGCTGCTTCAACGATTATAGGTGATAGTGAGATATTACCGCTGTTCAACACAATATCTGCATCTGATCCTTTTGTAGGATCATGATAAACGCCTTTCAGCCAATAGTACGGGCTCTGATTGGGATCAATTCTCTCATCCAATTCATTGCCTATACGGACTCTTGCAGGCTTAACGACAACAACCTTGCTGTCTTCTGAGAGGGTCGAAGGAAAATTGAGGTTGATGGCATCGATTCCTTCTGGAAGCCCCTTGTTCAGCACCCTCAGAGCAATATCACGAATCACATCACAGATTATGGCATAGTCCCTTTCCTTGTCAGCATTGTTGAACCATTCATTAGGCTCAACAACAAGTGATGCAGCAATAGCTGGAACTCCCATTAGAGCTGCCTCCATCGCAGCGCCTACGGTTCCACTTGTGTACATGCTTTGATAGCCTAGGTTGCCTCCTGCATTTATTCCAGATACAAAGAGGTCAATGTCCTTGATCAGACAATTAGCAAGCACGACGGAGTCTGCTGGTGAACCGTCGTGGGTGATCATTTCAAACCCATTAACACTCCTGCCTTTCTTAATGCGTAGAGGCCTATTCAGAGTCAGCGCCTTGCCAGAGGCACTGCGTTCGCCATCTGGGACTACGATAGCGATGTCGACATGTGAAGCCAGAGTTTCAGCAAGCTCTAGCAGACCGCTACTTAATGGGCCATCATCATTTGTTAGGCAGACTCTGTGCAATCCATTTCTCTCCTACGATGTCCGGCTGCCGTACCTCT
>JBHLQS010000141.1:0-7395 GCA_048883405.1 Candidatus Thorarchaeota archaeon | reverse complement strand
AGGTTTCCAGGCCTCACTCAAACATTCATGCGAGGGCACAGGGCAGCGATAATAGTGCTCAGACCTGAAGAAGCTGACTCATTTGTAGATCTATATAGAACTCTCAACAAAAGGTCGAAAGCATTGCTGATTGTGGCCATCGTAGGAAATGGGCGAGGAACAGAAGAGGCCATTGAGCAAATCTCAAGGGTCTTGGGATATCAACCCTCGGTTCACCATTTGGAAAGCATTGAGGAAACAATAAGGTCCCTTGTTTCAATGCTGTGCGGTAACGACTGCAATGGAAACCTCCCGTCTATCGTATTGCTGACCGAAAACGCATGTCCGGCACAACTACCAATTATGAGCCCCAATCAATTGCCGCCGAATTCGAAGGAAGAGATGACCATAATCAGGAAAAATGCAGAGGCATTTGGCATCAGCTCAACAAGCACCCATTGTTTCGTAGAACTTGACGAAGGAACCTTGAAGATTGAGCTTTCAATGGGAGATGCCATTCTTGAACCTGTGATATGCCAGTATTGCTTGAAGAAATGCGTCCGAAGGTCGAAAATCTGCATTGTAGGAACTGACGCAGGCTGGTCATCAGAAGACCTGGGTGCAAGAGCATTATTGACATTGGCCAAGATCTATGCATTAGCAACTCGACAGATTCCCGACCATGTTGAGAAACAGCTCTACCAAGCCTCAAGATGTTCAAGGATTGAACTGCCCCAAGACTTGAGCAGTAAGCCACTTCTCGAGGAAAGACTCACGAGGCTAGGATATATCAAGAAGGGAGTATCCTGGACGCTACTGGATGAGGCCAACCGTAGAGTACAAGACGGAAGGCTTTCCGAGAATGATTACGAGTCCATTGCTAGAAGAATTCAATCTCAAGAAACAGACCAGTAGTGTGAAACCGATGATGAAGTGCATTTCCGTTATAGGCGGATCCGACAGTGATGAGAGTGTTCTCCAATTGGCAGAAGCAGTTGGGGAAGAGATTGCAAAACGCGGTGCCGCTGTAGTCTGTGGTGGACTAGGTGGTGTAATGGAAGCGGCATGCAGGGGAGCGAAAAAACATGGAGGCACTACAATCGGAATTCTTCCCACTGACTTCAAGGAACATGCAAACAAGTATGTGGACATTGCAGTTCCTACGGGAATGGGATATGCAAGGAATTTCTTGGTAGCAAAGACAGGCGATGCGGTAATAGCAATTGCAGGATCAGCCGGGACACTAAGCGAGATGGCAATAGCTTGGTTTTCTGACAGGCCCATTATTGCACTAGTGCCGTCAGGCGGATGGGCAAAGCGCCTGGCCGGAACCAAGATAGATGAGAGAAGAGAGGATGTGGTCCTGCCCGCTGAATCTCCACAAGATGCTGTTGAAAAGGCATTCAATACTCTGGGGTGGGATTAGCACCAAGAGCCAAGTTCTTTAGGGTACCTCATGAGTATGTATTTGAGATGCATCTTGCAAAACGAGTCCTAGAGGGTGAAGTTGACCTCACTGCAGAGGAAATAGAGCAGTTGGTTGGAACCTTGAGTGATCAATACAGGGGGTTCCCTAATGTTGTCGAAACACCACGAAGAGACGTTTACTACGTTGGTGATCTGCATGGAGAGCTTCAAAGCGCTCTGGTTGCTCAACAACTTGTGCAGAATCGTAAGGATGCAACAATGGTATTTCTTGGTGACTATGCGGATAGGGGACCAAAGCAGATCGAAACTGTCAATCTTGTGTTTTCGATAGCAATTGAATATCCATACAGAGTGATGGCATTAAGGGGCAATCATGAGTCCAACAGTATCGCCAGGATATATGGATTCTACAACGCTGTGACAGCCAGGTACTCACCAGATGTATTTGATAGCTATTGTTCAGGATTCAAGGTGCTACCGCTAGGAGGTTTGAGTTCTAATGGTGTGTTCTCCTGTCATGGAGGAATACCAGAGGGAGTAGATACGCTTGAGCAGATTCAAAAAGTAGACCGATTTCATGAGGATTTCCAAGACCCAATTGCGCTCCAATTGACATGGAACGACCCAGCGGAGGGGGATTTCAGATTCAGTCCCAATTGGAGGGGAGGCGGCTCAATGATCTATGGTCGACTAGCATTCAATGAATTTGCTGAATCCTTGGGCATCGCCTTAATGTTCAGAGCACATCAGGTGTTTCCAGATGGTGTCCAGACATTTTTCGATGAGAAGTTGATCAGCATCTTCAGTGCCACCTACAACAATCGGGTGAAACCGAAAATCGTTCATCTTGAGGATGGATTGAAGACGGAAGTGATACCTATCTAGTGCCAAGTCATTGGTACAAAACTGCAATTAGAGAGAAGTTCTTAAGGGCACCCCATTCGACCAATCCATTAACTCGAAAAGACTCAATAGCGGGAGATTAAATCGCTTCGAGGGAGAATCATATGCCCAAGGTAGCTGTTGTAAAAACCACTCCAAAGACAATCTTTGACGACATTAGTCGCCTCCTCGATGCGGCCGAATATCAGAAGCATGTCTCAAAGGATGTCGCAACTACCATCAAGCTAAATCTATCCTGGTCAAAGTTCTATCCCGCATGTTCAACTAATCCCTATGTGTTCGACGGCCTTCTAAGAAAAATGAAAGCAGATGGCTATTCACCGCGCAACATTCAAGCGGTCGAGAATGAAACCGTTGTCACGAATATCTATGCTGGCACCAGGGGGAACAACTGGTATCCCGTGATAAAGAAACATCGAATCAAGTTCCTCCCACTCATTAAGGCAACCTATGTTGACGTGAAGCTCCCTCAGAAGACTCTAGTCCTTGAGGACATATTTGGAGAGATCATCGCCCCAAAGGAGATCTTTGGTACTAACATAATTCACCTTCCCACTGTGAAAACGCACGGTCACACGCAGATGACTGGGGCACTCAAGGATTCATTTGGACTCTATTTGACCAAGAAGAGACATCTTGCGCATCTCAAGATTCATGAGGTGCTTGTTGACCTGCTACTACTTCAACAGACGATCTCCCACTCTGAGTTTGTTCTTACTGATGGGACTGTCATGGGGGATGGGGCAGGACCACGAACAATGATTCCGAAGATTGGAAATCTGCTGATTGCTACAAACGACATGGTAGCTGCTGACACGGTACAATCTAGAATCATGGGATTAGATCTGAATTGTGTCCATAAGCTTCAGATAGCTGACAGCCTAGGACTGGGCAGCGCAGATCCTGAGAACATTGAGATTGTCGGTGACTTCGAGTCGTGGAAGGATTTGCCCAATTTCCATATGAGTCCAGGCAAATCGCCGGTGATTGCTTGGAACAGGGGATTTCTAAGATTTCCGGGTATGGAGAAATTCCTTTTCCGCTCACCCCTAATGTGGCTACCTACACAGCTCTCCGGACTGTATCATGATGGGATCTGGCTTCCACTCAAGGGCAAGAAATGGGTAAATTGGTTCCTTGAGGAAACCGAATGGGGAGAACTTTGGAAATCATATTCAGAATAGGATGGAGAATCAGAAATGGCGGCTAAGGACTACATCAGATTAATGCGCCCATGGCAATGGTACAAGAACTTGCTTGTCTTCATTGCAGTGATTTTCGTGGAGATTCCACAGCAATGGCCTTGGGAGAAATTACCTGCAATATTCGACTGGACGAACTATCCCCTACTTATTCTTGGATTCGTTGCGCTTTGCTTTGTATCAAGTGCAGGATACATCATAAATGATATTTCGGATATGGAACAAGACTCTGCCCATCCTGAGAAAAAGAATCGCCCGCTTCCATCTGGTGGAGCATCAAAGAATACAGCCTATATTATGGCTGCTGTCCTCATGGCTGCCGGTCTTTGGTTGTCGTATTATGGCGTAGGAATCCTCGGGGCGTATTATCGAGTAGGAGCTGTGGGAGGACTCTTCCTGCTCATTGTCATCCTCTATATTATTAATGCCCAATTATACAACTACTTCCTTAGCAAATGGGCTGTTGTTGATGTGGTCATCCTTGCAGTGGGATTCATCCTCAGAGCAATTGGAGGCACTTTTCTCATCGGCGTACCATTCACATCTTGGCTGGTAGTGGGCATCTTCTTCTTCGCCCTTATACTGGGCTTCGGGAAGCGAAAGAATGAACTACAGCTCTTGGGAGAAGAAGCTGAAGCACATAAGGAAGTGTTTGATCAGTACACGGAGGGTATGCTGGACCAAGGAATCACTATGTCAGCCACTTGGTTTGTGCTCTTTTACGCACTCTATGTATATAACAACTTTCCGGACCCGGTCACTCAGCCTGTCATGATGACAGTTCCAATAGCTGCAGGACTTATTCTGAGATACGTGTACCTCATCCAATCAGGAAGCCCAGTGGGTCGGAAGCCACATCTAGCTTTCAAAGACCTGGCGCTCCTTATCGGAAGCATAATCTTCATTGGAGCATTACTCTTCACGATGTTCTTCTGGCAACCGGTATTCGAATTCATTCAGATCATTTTCCCGCCCCCCGAGGCGCTTCCATAGGTGCTTTGGATGAATCCGCGCCTCTCTGCCTTTGACCTACATACACATACCCTATTCTCCAAGGATGGGCTCAACAGACCAGCAAATCTGTTCAAGCTGATGAGGAAGAAGGGGCTTAGAGGCATGGCACTCACTGAGCACTGGCAGCCGTCTATCTTCAAGCCCATCGTAAGGAATGATAGGTTTCTAATCAATGGCTGCGAGTATAAGTCGTCTGACCATGGGGAGCTGATCGGGCTGTTTGTCACTGAACCGATTAAGAACCGCACTTTCGAGGAGATATCTGAGGACATTCATGGTCAAAACGCCCTGACGATTTTACCGCATCCAAAGGACCCGTTCAGGAAGCAAACAGCTACTAGAAAGAGGTTGCCTGAGGAGCTAATCAGCAAACATGTAGATCTCATTGAGGGCATAAATTCTCGTTGTCTACTCCCTATACACAACACCAAGGCTCAGCGATTAGCCAAACGACTGGGCAAGCCCATGACAGCTGGAAGTGATGGGCATTTCGGAAGAGAGGTGGGGCATGGCAGGACCTGGTTGCAGGACATCGAAACTGCTGATGATATCTACGAGGAACTAAGGAAAGGCAGAACCCAGATCACTGGCCATGTATCTTTCTTCTATGTTCACATACCAGGCTTCATCTGGCAACGACTGAGGAAGTGGCCCTATGAGTGAAAACGAAGCATCCGACAAAGAAAGCCAGAGGTCTTTTATTAGCCTCCGCAAAGTCGTGATATTTGTATTCGCTGCTGCTATCCTCTATCTTGCCATCTTATTCTTTTTGAAATTTGATGAAATCATTGCAGCATTAGCAGCCATCGAGTGGTGGTGGGTCCTTCCAGTCATGATGGGCCTCTCCTTTCTGAACTATATCTTTCGCTACATCAAATGGCAGTACTATCTCCACAGGATAGATGTGCATCTCTCACATACTGACAGCTTCAGCATCTTCCTAGCAGGCTTCACGCTTACAACATCTCCAGGCAAGATTGGAGAGGCTGTAAAGGGATACTTCATAAATGATCTGGATGGCACACCGATTGCTAAGACAGTGCCTGTTGTAGTGTCAGAACGAGTCACAGACCTCCTAGCGATGGTCCTGCTTGCAATGATAGGCTTTGTGTTTGGGCTGTCAGGAATCGACCAGCTCACAACTGTTTTGCTGCTTGGTGGTATGGTCCTTGCGGGTGCAATTTTCCTTGGTCAGCCAAGATTCTACAACATCTTCCTTACAAAGATGACATCCTTTGGACCCTTGAAGAGATTTCAAGATAGTGTAGGCCTAGTCCAAAATACAATGAAGGAAACTCTCTCACCTCAGCCAATGGCTCTAAGCACTGCTATCAGTATACCAGGATGGTTCATGGAATGTCTTGAACTCTGGCTGTTGCTATCATTAATGACTGGCGCTGGAATACCCACCCTTGGTTCAGCATCGATTATCCTGCTAATGGTAGCCACTTTCATTCATTCAACTGCGTCAGTGATTGGCGCGGTGTCATTCTCGCCAGGAGGGCTTGGGCCATATGAAATAACCAGCCTCGCATTGATCACCGTACTTCTTGGTATTCCAGAAGATGCAGCTAGCGTAATTGCTGGCGCTGCAACGATCATCATCCGATTTGTCACATTGTGGTTCAGCGTCATTGTTGGATTCATCGCGCTTGGTATCGTCACTAGAAGACGGAAGAGAGCGAAGTGAGAGAAGAAGTTGCTCCTCTCACTCAAAAATTACATATCATAGTTTTATTCCAAGACTGTCGAGGAGAGCTTCAAGGTCAGCCTTTGAGAGGCTCTTTGCCTGTTCAATGATGATGTCAATCTCATCATCAGACATGCCCTTGCGCTTCAATTTCAATCGAAGCTCTTCAAGCTCCTCGGGTTTCTCCTCTAGAATCTCCTTGGCTTCAGCAGCCACAGGTTCAGCTTCTGCCAGTGCTTCTGCGCGCCGAGCCTCCTCCTGCTCAATCACCTCACGAATGAATCCAGGTCGCTCACTAGCACGCATTCTGGCGAGGTCCTGTCTGAATGCTTCAAGCTCCACTTCTCCAAGACCGGTGATTTCAGCCAGACGCTCCAAAAGGTCTTCAATCTCAGGAATCACTGCTTCGATACTTGGTCCTGGAACATCCTCGAGCTCCTTGACAAGTCCAGATGGTTTCAGTTCCTCATTGATTGTCTCAAGGACCAGATCTTCTCTGGCACGCACCTTGGGCGCACTTGGAACTCTTCCTTTGGCCAATGCAGCTATCATCTTATTCAGCTGTCGAATGATCCATGGGATGGCAAAGTGCTTGACATACGCGACAATGGCAATTGCCGCGAAGATAAAGAGGAAGCCTCCGCCCAATGCCAGTCTCTGAGTCAGTATCTGTTCGTCTGAATAGTCTGATTTCAGAGTGAAGGTGATTTGTTGGGAGAAGTACAGATCCTTTGTGAAGGTGATAGTCACATTGATTGTACCACCGGCGCGTACTACATATGGGAATTTATAGACGCCATCAATGACCGGCTCTCTCCTTTCCTCTGGAAATGAGATTTTGGCTTCATCAAAACTAAGGACTACATCTGCATCGCTGATGCCCACATTATGGTCTAGGTCTAGAAGAAGTATTACTATAGAATCCTGAGCTCCCGGATTCGTGAATATTGTTGTATTTATTCCAAGTGTATCAATCATGGTGAGAACTGGACGAACAGTTAGGTCAAGGAACTGCGACGACAGACTGTAAACCGATGTAGCGAATCCAATCTCAATTCGATAGCTCGTCATGATGAGATAGTCCGGCACCCTCAATTCATAGCTCCCATTGTCCATCTGGAAGAGCTCCATTATCAGTCCGCTTTCCCAATATGCCAATCCCTGAAGACCTTCAATGGT
>JBHLQS010000140.1:0-7437 GCA_048883405.1 Candidatus Thorarchaeota archaeon | reverse complement strand
ATTATGACACTGTCTGAATGGGATCTGGTTCTTCTGGGAGCAATCGTCCTTGGAGTTCTCTTGTCTGGGAAGGTAAACAGGCCTCAGTTTCTGGTTGGTTTCATCATGATGACTGCATTGCTCTTGCTGGGTGGCATACCTGCAATTTCTAACGGAACTGCGCTCTTTGCGCTCCTGTTCATCTTACTTCTGGCAGCAATAGTAGACGAACGTGGAAATGACTGGGCGGATAGTGGTGAACGAAAATGGACTGCATATTTTTTCAATTATAGATTCACTTTGAAGGTAGCAGTAGTCCTCCTGTCAATCATATGGACAGATTTCTTTGCCACAGCCGTGGGGCTCTGGTTTTTTGACCTAGGCTATGAGCTTGCGGGATTTGCTTTCGGCAGATGGACTACCTGATTATTCCATAAGCAAGGCTGCAACACACATCCCTAAACACCGGCCTTAGACCGAGCGACTTCGCGTAGTCGACACCTTCTTGGCTAATGTAAGCGATGCCGTTGACTCCACTTTGAAGTGCATACCTGTCTGTGTCTATCTTGTGTTGTCCTATTGGTCTTGCACATCCGAGTAAGACTGGTGTTTCTTTCATTGCCAGGCGAGCGACGGTGAGAACCCTGCCTATTGATTCTGCAGAAGGTGGCGCAGCAGAAGCCATTGGAGTCTTCCGCAATGGGCTCAGGGCGATAATCACCACTCCGGCTGGGTCAGTGCGAGATATCATCTCTAGAGCCTCCATCTCGCCTCCAAGCGAACCATAATCGAGGCCTACTAAGACATGTGGAACAGTGGGAATGCCTGCTGCATGCAGCAGTTCGAGCGATTGTTCCATGCGCTCGGGGCCATTTTTCAAGTGATAGACTCTCTCTGAGACCTCTTTGCTTCCGATTATGTCCAGCATTGCAGCATCTATTGATGCTTCCTTCAACAATTGAACGGTCTTGTCATCGACAAGGCCGGTATGGACAACGACCTTCAGACCTAGTTCCAAGGTGGCTGTCTTTATTGCATCTCCAAACTGAGAGAGCGGAACATGGCCCTTTGAATCAGACCCCCCACTGATCAATACTCCCTCTGCTCCGCGCATTCTGACCTCTTTGCATACCTGAACGAGTTGGTCAGGAGTCATTGCAGGCTCCATTCCCTTGAGAAGACGGCCTTGACAATGATCACACTGAAGAGAACAGGATGTGCCTGTGACACTAATAGAGATGAAATTGTGCCGGCTGACCTGTTGATGTTCATCTATCTTGTAGGGATACGCAGTGGGACTGTAGCATACCAAATCGGGTCCAAATACTTCAAGTCGACTCTCATAGGCCCCTCTCAGTTGGTTTTCAAAATCAGCGCTGGAGGAATCCATGATAGCCTGACCATCAGTCAGTATGTCAAATCCCACGTTCGTGCCTCATAGTCTGCTTATAGCGTGCTGCTATTAGAATTGTGTTATGGAATCAGGTGTGGAGGCAAGTTCAAAAAGACAGTTCCTGCCTCAAATGATAAATAAGACCGACATTCCAGCAGATGCAGAGAGGTCTGAAAAAGAATGAAAGCAGCCAAGAAGATATTCAAAACGGCTTTAGATGAGGGAAGGACCTTTGTTCTTGAGAATGAGGCTAAGGACATAATGAAGGAATATGGGATTCCAATCCCTGCCTATGACACAGCTGCTACAGTTGACGAAGCAGTTGAGAAGTCAAAGAAGATTGGATTTCCAGTTGTTTTGAAGATACTGTCTAAGGACATCCTCCACAAGTCAGACGCAGGCGGTGTCAAGATCAATCTCAAGAATGATGATGAGGTCCGCAAAGCATTTCAAGAAATAATGGAGAATGCGAAGGAATTCGGTAAAGAGAAGGGAATAGAGGTCGATCTCAGTAGAGGAGTGTTCATCTCAGACTTCGCAGATGTGGGGACAGAGGTCATTATTGGAGTCACCCGTGACCCGCAATTTGGTCATGCCATCATGTTTGGTCTTGGAGGAATCTTCGTCGAGGTTCTTAAGGATGTCACATTTCGGCTCATTCCTCTCACAGAAATTGACGCCCGGGAAATGATATCAGAGATTAAAGCCGCCAAAATACTAGAGGGTGTTCGAGGACAGCCGCCTAGAGACGTAGATGCATTGGTCGAGGTGATTATGGCGGTTTCAAAGATGATAGATGAGAACCAAGAGATCAATGAACTTGACTGCAATCCGACCTTTGTCTATGATGAAGGAAAAGGCGCACTTGTTGTGGATGCCCGTATCCTCATCGATGATCCCAATAGGGAAAAGTCCACTAATCACTGAACAGTCTATTGAGCAGAATGAGACCTCTCTTCAAATCTTGGTCTTGAAGAGGCTCTGTAGGCTCCGTTTTTGTTGCCGCGGCGACCAATAGTAGGAGAGCTATGATTCGGGGAACCATTCTCGAATATTGAAGCACGTAGTCTCTGTTGCCAGCTGAGTCTACCAGCAATCCCTCTATTCTCTTTGTTAGGAGAGATAGCTTCTCTTCGACACCTTCAGCGGGCTGTAGACTCTTGAACAGTGCTACAACTTCATCTTCATTCTGGAGCAGCGTCGCAGGTACATCAAGCGTTTCAAGGAGGCCCATGGCCCCGACAATAATCGAGTCATAGTCCTCTTTCTCAATCCTTGTCATCTCAAGTTTCATTGCTTGTAGCTGCCCTAGGATGCGCAAAGAGTTAGTGAGGATGTTTCTTGATGCGCCAGGAGTCGAAGAAGCCACATTTGTCAGATATTCGCCATGCACACGTTCCAAACTCGCGGCAAGTGAAGAGTCTAGTCTTCGTTCAAACCCGGGAGAGAAACCAATCACCGCAATTTTGGGAAGATTAGGGTCAGTGGCGATTTGACGCACTGCAGTGAGAGCTTTGAAATCATTCAGGGACATGTGGAAGAGCAGAATTCGAACAGTGTCATATGCCGTTTCAAAATCCTCTTCCGTGGTGATGTTCCGTCCTTGTCCTTTGCAGGAAAAACCACAAAGGAGCAGCCAAATCGATACTAGATGCTCAGCCAGTGTGGCACGAGTTCTATCGTCACCCAATTCATGTTCCTCTAGGAAACGAACGAGCCGATCCCTTGCACCAGTAACACGGCCGAGAGTCTCAGCCCCCATCTGAACTAAAGGAATCGAATTGATGAATTCACGGGGGTCACGGGATGGAAGTTTCAAGATGAGTCCGGGATCCTCTCTTGTCATTGTCCACCATTTTGAGGTTGAGGTAAAGTAATCTAACAGATCTATGGCTATCGTTAGATCGGACATGGTTGTTGTTTCACGGTTATCAAGAAATGCGTAGTGTCTAGTCCAGAATTCTATGAACCTTCTGAGGTGAAAGGAGAGTTTCCGACCAGCTAACATTTGGTCCTCATAACGTCCAATTAAAGGATCGATATGTGAAACACTATCTGCCAAGAGCTTTGTCATAATCAAACCTTGGTAGACATCAATTGGCTTCCGTGCCAAGGATATAGTCTCCTCCGTTCAAACGAAGAATGGTCGGAGCAATATAAAGCACTGTGTCACCAAGCTTGACTTGAAGTAGTGGGTGGATATCTCATGAGCCAAAACGACGAGCCCGTCGCTCATACGATCGTAGTGCTCTCCAGATATCAATCCGTCTAACTGCAGGCCAGTACATCTGTGCGAAATACAGCTCTGAATATGCAGATTGCCAAAGAAGGAAGCCTGAGAGGCGTTCTTCGCCAGATGTTCTGATTATCAGGTCGGGATCAGGGATGCCGTTGGTATAGAGATGCTTCTCAATTAATTCCTCATCGACTTTGGAGGGATCTAGACTGCCTGACTGAATCTTCTCTCCAATCGCCTGTACGGCATCCACAAGCTCTGCTCTACCTGAATAGCCAATGGCAACATTCAGAATGTGATCATTGTAGTCGTGTGTTTCCTCCTCAGCCTGTGCAATAGCAAGTTGGACCTCATCTGGCAAGAGGTCTACCCTTCCGATGGCGTGGATACGAACCCTATGCTTGTGGACATCCGGATTGTCCACAACCTCACCGAACTTGTCTTTGGCAATGGCCATTATCTCATCGACTTCATCCTGACTTCGCTGAAAGTTTTCTATTGAAAAGGCATAGAGAGTGCAGACCTTGACTCCGGCCTCCCAGAGGATTCTCAAGACCTCCATGACCTTCTGAGCGCCTTTCTGGTGCCCAAACCAAGGAACTTCAAGTCCATGTTCACGTGCATAGCGGCGATTTCCGTCTAGAATAATCCCAACATGACGAGGCGCCTTTTCTTTGTGTAACTGCCTATGTAGAAAGTATTCATAGAGCCGGTACACGGGGCCTGTTAGGTTCACTCAATTGCACGTCCTATTTCACTCTGAATCTATTTGCAGCCCCTAAAAGGCTTGATGTTCGAACAGGTTGTGCACTATGACTAGATCATCCCAGAAACTTTCTCAGCTGCTCGTTTCATCTCGAGAAAGACCATTCCCAGCTTGGCACTTGCTGTGGTAGACACAGTAAGACATGCGTTCATTCCGGCTTGAATAACAAGTAACCAGCCTTCGATGCCCTTGATGTTGACCTGCTCCAGATTGCCCTTTCCAAGTTCGATTGCAGCCTTCTCGCCGAGAGTAAGCATTGCTGCAGTCATAGCAGCTACCTTTGCCTCATCAACATCTGTGGGCAAAGCTGACACGATGGGAAGTCCTTCTACGCTGACTATTGCGCACGCCTCAATCTCAGGTATACTCCCCTGAAGTTCATTAAGAACGCCTTCCAAAGTGTCTCCGCGGGTCTCTGACATTCGCCTCACCTAGTCAATCATTTGTACATTCTCTTGAGAATGACTTCCCTCGCTATTGCCTGAAACGCCCTCTTAACTCCTACGCCTTGGACAGCAATCGTTTCATAGATTGGCACATTGCCCCCAAGACCGAGAAGGTCTAGCATCTCATCTCGCGACATTCTATTCGGTAGGTCTCGCTTGTTTAGCATGACCACTATGGGTATCTCGCGACCCAGAGAGTCTCCTAAGAAGAGCTTGAGTTCCTCGAAGCTCTCTGTGTTTTCATCTCTCTGATCTGGAGATGAGTCAGCAACAAACAATATGCCATCAGTTCCCTGAAGCACTACTTTTCTCTGGTGTCTGTGACGTTTCTGACCAGCGACTGTGAACACATCGAAGAGCACTCGACCTCCTGCACTCATCGGAACATAGTCAAAGAACAGCGTGCGATTGGTTTCATCCTCGATAGCAGTAAACTCTCCTTTCTGGAGGCCCTCAACCTTTCCGTAGAGCCAACGAAGTGCAGTTGTTTTGCCTCCGAGTGATGGCCCGTAGAAGACCAACTTGAGATGTATGCGGCCTTTATCGTCTTTACGTATCGCTGTTCACCTCGCTGCGTCACTGCCTGTGCTCGTTTCGGCCCCAAATAGAGGCCCTGCTCGGGGGGCTGATAAGCCCAAAAGTGTGGTCTCATAAAAGGGTTTGTGGCACAATAGGGGCTGTAGAGCGTACAAGGTCAACCGCCTCGAAGCGGTCAGACCCTCTCAAGCTCTGCGAGGGCGGACTTGAGGTCCTCCTCGTCCAGCTCCTTGTCCTTACCGCTGGGAGCTAATGGCTCCACTGCCAGGAACTTGTCAAGCTCGTCTGCGAGCTGTACACCCTGCTTCTTCATGACAAGACGTATCATGCCTATGTTAACATCGGCATCAGACACAACGCACAGCACACCCTTTCCGCACGCAGATGCGAATATCTTGCCCTCGCTGAACTCGCTCGTTACAATCTCGAGCTCGCCGATCTGCAGATTCTTCCCTTGTTCCTCTGAGGCACAAAAGACCGCAGACGCAATTGCGCCGATACTGTCGACGTCCACTGGATAATATGACAGCTTGCTCACGTTAGCAATGGTCAGACCTGTCTTATCTACAAGGATGACCTTGCGGATTCCCTTCTCTTGACGGATGATGTCCGTGAGGATTCTGTCGAACGCTTTCGGATCGCTCATGGATATAGCCCCATACATACTAGTTCTTCTTGAGGACCACTAATATCAGGCCCTCTTTTTCATCGGGTGCGATGTTTATTTGACCTTGTGTTGTGTCCAAGGTAAGGAAGGACAATGATCCCTCGCGCAGGAGACGCACCGTGTCCAGTGCCTTTCCTACAAGAGAGGTTATGATTGCAGCGACATTTTCGGTTGTGTCTGCATCCAAGTCACTGCTCAAGGGAAGACCTTCCATGGTGGTGACCACGACCCCGCGGACTCCGTCTTGGGCCTTGAGTTGTTGGAGGATGCTGTTGAGTCGCTCTTGACTTATCAAAGTAGAATCTCCGCTGCTATCAATTGTCCATTTGACAAATCCTAACGCCACAGTTGGGTATTTAGCAGTTATGATGACATTGTTATGGTAAGAGAGCCCGTTTGCGCATTTTGAAACTTGGGTCGATCAGACATCTATAATGGAAAAAAAAGGGTTGAGCGACGCTGCTCGCTGCAACGCCACTCTGTTATCGTTTATTCCTCGTCGTCCTCAAACATTCTCTTGGAGCTGCGCTTCATTTGAGCAAGGTTCTCCACCGCGGTCATGTCAGCGGCTGCAGATGGTGCAGCACCTCCAGCGGGAGCCTCCATCATTCGTGCCTCCTGACGCTCGAGCTCCATCTCCTCACTCTCAAGGACATCATCAGCTTTATCGAGCATTGCCTTGACGGGTTTTGGTGCGGCCTTAGCTCGAACCTTCATGGCGGTCCTGAATGAGGCCAGCCTCTCCTTGCCCTTCTTGCGGTCGCCTCTTACTGCATCCTCACCAGCTTTCTGAGTGACGAAGGTCGCGCCTACAGTTGGGTCAAGAGTCTTCATGATCTCATCTTCTTTCTCAGAGACCTTCAGTTTGGTTGTCACTGCACGGACCCTTCTTGCACCCTCATTGTCTGTGTAGGAAACCTGTACCTGAATCGGAACTTCCTCTTCCTTGAGCTTCTTTTCAGGTTCAACTTCAAAGTATAGCTCATGGTCCTCTCCAACGACTCCAATCTTTCCGCCGCCTTTCTTCTTGAACTCATCAAGAACTGCACGGGATGCCCCAGATGCATCCTTGAGTCTGACGCCCTCTGGTGTGATGAGTTTGACCTCTACATCACGGCCTAGAAGGGCGGCTCCTGCAAGCTCTGAGAGGCTTCTATCCAGTTCATTGGGTGTCACATAGTACATGGTGCCCCCGGTAGCCTCGGGCAGCAGGCCCAGTGTCTTTAGCTCCATGGCTCCGCCTGACGCGATGCCTACGACATCGAAGGCGGCTCCAATCTTTCTGAACTCGTCACCGAGGTCCTCGTAGTATTTGTTGGCTGGAGTGACCTGGTATCCCTCAAGGGCGCCAATTCCTTCATTGGCAAGTCCGTCGGTGAGAAGCACAATTCGACCAACATCTCGGTGTTTGGC
>JBHLQS010000139.1:0-7525 GCA_048883405.1 Candidatus Thorarchaeota archaeon | reverse complement strand
TTTGTTGGGAGTGGAGAATGGAAGAATCGAAGCGATGCATTCCTGGCAATGTGTGCGAAGGCAAGCTATCTCAGGGGAAAGTATGGATTCAATCAGGTACTAGCGCGGGGCACTTCCAATCTTGCATGCAAAGGGTATGCCGCCTCATCGTATTGCAGACAGAGCCTTGACCCTCGGTGGTTGAATAATCTCAGAAACATCACAAACCAAGCATGGCAAGCAAAGGATTATGTAGTATTTGCAGAGCTATCCGGAGAACTCTCCGCTGTCCTCATTGATTTGGGTTATGCCGACCACGCTATGGAAGTCGCCTCTGAGAGTATCGAGAGAGTTACTAAGGAATCCTCTAAGAATCAAGATATCAGAACCAAGGTGCAGGCTGCTCTCTTGAGGGCAAGAATCATCCAGGCTTACATCGCAAGCACCGCAATCTCACGTGAAGAAGCATTCATACGCCTTGATTCCGCAGAAGATACAGCTAGACACCTAAATCATCAACTAGCTTTGACAGATATTACATATAATCGTGCCAGAATCTTGGAGGAGAGGTACGAATACGAACGCGCCAAGACACTCATTGCTGTGGCTATCAATAGATACGAGAATATGGGCTATTTGGCGGGTTTGGCTGACGCCAAGAACACAGAGGGAGTAATCCTCCTGGATATTGGACATCTTCAAGATGCAAGGGATACATTCGAGGAGCTGCTCATAATTCAACAGCAGCTGAACAACCAAGTTGGACTTGCTAAGACACTAATCAATGTTGGAGAGATTGATAGGGCGCTAGGTCAAATTGAACAAATGGAAACCTACAACCGACGAGCTCTGGAAATCAGTCACGAAGCAGAATATGTCATAGGAATCGCAACTGCAACAGCCAATCTGGGTGATGTTGAGCTGAGGAAGGGGAACGTCTCTGAAGCTTCAGACCTATATGAGCAATCCATCAAGCTAGCAGAGGATGCGGGCATGAAGTCATTTCTCGTCCTTGCGCTCTTCTTGACAGGTGATGCTCATTTCCTCACCGGAGAGTTCGATGATGCTATCACCTTCTATAAGCGCGCTAGGGAGGTCTCTGATGACATTGGATGGCCGCTCTCTGCCTTCAATGCCGACATGAGTGTACTTGTGACTCAGTGGGCAAAGGAAAAGGAACCGGACCCAGAGATTGTCAAGTCGGTTGAAGAACTGATGGGTAAGTCAGAGGAATGGTATAGCTCCAGCGACTCAGATTTGATGAGAGAGGTCAGGAGAAGGATTTACGACGACTCAAGCATTGAAAGCGACCTATGCGTATTTTTTGACGGTGAAAGAAACTTTGAATGCCGCGTTGAACGAAAGGCTCTTGCAAAGGAATGCTTTGGAAATCTATATTGGATGGGAAGTCTATGCCCCTACTTCAAAGAATTCCTCGCACGTTTCTATGGACAATAAATTTCGTATCACCAGTTGAATTAGTCTTTAGCTTGCTCCCTGTAACGTGAAAGAATAGTATCGCTCTTATCATAGATGGGTCGGCTCCCAGCAAGATATCCCTCGGACAATCCTTCCTTTACAGATATTAGTGGACGAGACGCAGACATCAACAAATGTCTCAAGAACTCAAGATCTGTGACTTTTCTCCCCATTCTTCGCTGGAAGCGCATCTTCTCCTCTTCAAATGTGAGAACATCGTGCTCGGTCAGACCTTTGAATAGCTTGTTTTTCGTTCCCTTAGCTGTACCCATCTCTAATCAGGACTCCAATCAAGTGTTAACCTAGGTAAGAATTCTAAGAAAGCGAGTATTACCGAGTGCCTATTTTCGCTCACTAGTCTGCAGGTTCATCCGATTTCTCTGGTTTATCAGTCGCTCGCGTTGGCGTAGATGTCGGGGCTGGCGTGAAAGTTGCCGCTGAATCAGGCACGCCTGCCTTTGTGGCGGATCCCTCATTGGCAACATGATAGAGGCTCTCAGAGCGTGTCTGTCTAAACTCTGTCACAGCCCTCCATGTTGCTGATTTATCAGCCATAGGAGTTAGTCTCTTGATTCTGAACATCACAATTGCAAATACGTCGATGAGAATTATGTTCATTCCAAGCAAAAGAATTGAATTCACTCCAATTAAGACACCAATTGAAGAGCCTGTGAGAGCACCAAGTACAACCATTAGCGATGCATTTACTGCAGGCGGCATAAGCGCAGCTGAAATGGCAACACCGACAAGTGAGGACATATCACCTCTGGTGACCGATATGGCCACTGCGGCACCAGAGAAGATCGCTACACCAATATCCCAAGATGAGAATGGGAACGTGATTGGTATCCCGCCACGCCTTGTAATCTCAGTAACGATTCCTGAAGTAACATCATTCTCAACAAGCGTCATGAAATTGGGACTGGCTACTGCGAGGATAAGAGCAAGAATTACGCCGACAGCAAGGGAAAGTCCTAGGGAGATTAGCTCGTTGACTGTTCCCTTGACGAACAGATTGCGGTCTTGCACCACATAGCCCAAGGCAACTGCTAACATAGGCCCCATCAGGGGGCTTAGCAGCATTGAAGCAACAATTATCGTTACGTTGTTCATAATGAGACCGAATCCAGCCATTGCCGCGGCGAAAATCGTGAAAGCAAGGAAGTCAAAGCTCAAAGAAGATTGAGATTTCACATTCTCATAGATCTCTTCAACAGCGAGAGAGGCATCTCTTTGTATAAAGCTCTCTCGAACTTCCTCACTCTCCCTTGGTAGAGATGCCTTCAAGTCGAGAATATCTATGAAACCAAACTCAACACCAACCCCTCGGGATTTGAGCTTCTCCATAGTTTCTAGTGCAGCATCATCAGGAATCCTAAAGGTGAGTAGATGTGCATTATCTGATGTGAACTTCATAATGTTCTTTACGTTGAGACCATCTAGAAGGAAGTCGTAAACCGCTTCGGTTTTCTCGAAGGGTACTACTATCTGGACTTGTTTCACTTACGTGCAGCTCCGAGATTGCACTCGGCTCCGAATTCATAGCTCTTAAGGCTTTCTAGCAAAGAATGTATAATGTCTGTAATACATGTGATACACCCGGGTATAGTCCCAAGCTATATCCAGAGCTATAGCGCCACGTTTTTGAGGCATGGAGCGCTGAAATGAGCGGGATTGACACATGGGAGTCGTCGAAATCCTAGCATTTTGGTGGATGGTTTCTCTGACAGGAGCCCTTGCACCAGGACCACTATCGGCAGCCGTGGTCATGCAGGCAAGTCGACATGGTAAGCTCCATGGGATACTCCCAATGGTTGGTCATGCTATCATTGAGCTAGGGATCATTGTAGCGATTATCGTTGGTGTTGAATCCCTTGAACTAACTGAGTTTGCAATACACCTGATTGCAGGTTTCGGAGGCGTTGTTGTCATTCTCTTTGGATTTCTAGCACTGAAGGACTATCGCCATAAGGATGAGAGTCGATTTTCAGAAAATGAGGAAAGGAGCACGGCATCCACCATGATAGAGGCGACTGCTCAAGGGGCAGTGGTCAGCCTTCTCTCCCCATATTTTCTCCTCTGGTGGTTTGCCATAGGTCTTTCAAGTGTGACGCTGCTGGTAGCGGAGCTACAGGTTGGTATTGGCACTGTCTTCCTTGCAGGCGTTTTGATGTACTTTACTCATATTTCTACAGACTTCATTTTTGGGGCCTTTCTATCCCTGGGGTCAGATAAGGCGGCCAAGACTGTGAAGGTGGGTGGAATCAACTGGGTCAGTGTTGGAATAGGAGTATTTCAAATTCTCCTGGGCCTTTGGTTCATTGTGGTTTCGATCTTGTAGAATGCAGGCTTATTTCCGCTCACGAAACACCTAGCTCAACTGGATAATATCCTTATTTCCAGTAATGGTGTAAAGTGTATATGATTAGAGCGGCATATGTGAGTAGTTATGCGCCCAGAGAATGCGGAATATCCACCTTCACCGAAGATTTGACTCTAATGAATAAGCCTTTCTCATCCCAGATCTTATCCCCTCAAAATAAGTAGATGCTATTATATTTCATTCATTAATTATATAATGCGTTTAAATGCAGAAATGAAACTAATTATAATTCCTATTTCTAAGATGCTATGGACGAATTTGGTGATGTGAAAAACATGATTTTATCAGATGCTCAGAAAAAGATACAAGCAGCAGCTCTCGACCTCTCATTGAAAGAACTCGCCCCCCATGCCGCCCGGGTGGACAAAGAACGCTCTTTCCCGTTGGATGGACTCAACAAACTTGGAGCCGCTGGTTTTCTCGGACTGACTATCCCTCAAGCATTTGGCGGTGGAGGTGCTGACAACGTGTCGTTTGTGCTGGCAATCGAGGCCGTCGCAAGAAGTTGTGCCTCAACGGCCCTGGTCTTTTTGACACACAGTTTGGTAACCAGAGCACTTGCCGTGGCCGGCACCGATGAACAGAAGCAGAAACTTCTACCCGCGATGATTGCTGGAGAGAAACTGGGGGCACTCGCCGTCACCGAGGCAGCTTCAGGCTCCAACTCTTTAGCGATTGCAACCAAAGCCGTTGCCAACGGTGACAGTTTCATTGTCAATGGGACGAAGACTCTAATAACAGGAGCTGACCAGGCACAGGTTTACATTATCGTGCTCCGTACTGATAGAGCGAAAACACCCCTCGACCTATCTGCCATTATCATCGAGAAAGGTACTCCAGGCTTCTCTTTTGGCAAGAAGTCAGATTTTATGGGGCTATGCGGCGCCTCCAATGGGGATTTGGTCTTCAAAAACTGCCGGGTGCCCAAGACAAATCTTCTGGGATCTGAGAACGGCTACATGAATGTCGGCCCAGCATATGCTAGCCATAGTATGCTGGGCATGGCGGCCATATCACTAGGGATTGCTCAGGCTGCGGTCGACGCTGCGACTGAACATGCCAAGACAAGGCAGAATGGCGAGAAACCTATTTCCAGCTATCAAGGTATTCAATTTCTGATAGCGGAGATGACTGCGGCGCTGACGGCATCGAGAGAATTGACGTACTCAGCCGCTCAGCAGCTAGATAGCCAGCAACCGCCTTCGCCGCTTCCGCTATACATGGCCAAGCTTAACGCGACCGAAATGGCGATTGATGTAGCTAGTAAGGCTCTGCAGGTGTATGGAGGAACTGGTTATAGCCGGGATCTCCCGCTCGAGCGTTACTACCGCGATGCCAGAGGCCTCACCCTGCATTTTTCCAATTCCGAGAAACTCAAAGAGTTAGTGGGCAAAATGCTCTTGGGCCTTCCGCCACTATAGAATCGATCTGGGATATGCAGGCAATTACGCTCAGGCTAAAAGCCGAAAAGAAGCAAATTTCATAGGTTCTTTCCAAGATTAGTGAATAATGGATTTGCTATCGAGATAATTCTCCCCTTTTTTTGACCTTCACCTTCGCGATTCTTAGGCTGAATTGCTCTATAATGGTAAAGTAGTACACTTTTTTAAAAAATCAATGTAAATGATAGAACATCATGCCAAAAGCACTAATCACTGGATTCGAGCCTTTCGATGATTATTCAGTGAATCCCTCAGCTGAATTGGCACAGGTTGTCGATGGTAAAAGAATTGGCAACTTCCAGATTGTAGGCGAAGTTCTCCCCCTGGACTACAATACTGCATTCACCTTGTTGAAGGAACTAGTTGAGGATCATTCTCCGAATGCGCTCCTATGCACCGGTCAAGCAAATAGACCAGCGATAACAATCGAGAGAATTGCGGTCAATGCGATAAGCACTATTAGAGCTGACAACTACGGCAATATCCCCAAAACTGATTTGATCTCTGACCAAGGGCCTCCAGCCTATTTTGCGAATCTCGACCCACATCCATTGGTCAAAGCAATCGAAAATGAAGACATCCCTGCATTTGTGAGCTACCATGCAGGAATCTTTGGATGCAACTGGTTACTCTATAAAGTCATGGAATGGATTGGCACCGGCGAGATGAATCTCTTGGCGACCTTTATTCACTTTCCACCCCTTCCGCAGCAAGCAATCGAAAAGAAGAACCCAAACCTCGCAACAATGCCGTTAGGCACCATTGCTGATGCAATCAAGATAATAATCCTTAATCTTCCCAAATGACTGAGCGCAAAAGGTTTTAGGCGCGCATACAACCACCGCGGCCGTGATGTGGAGGTAGCCAAAATGTCAGCTGAGGAATCATTCGATATCGTCATTGTAGGCGCAGGCGTCATAGGTGTAGCAGCTGCATATTATCTCCAGAAGAATAGTCCTGAAAAGAAGATCCTTCTTCTGGATAGAATGTCAATGGCTGGGCAAGCGAATACGGCTATGAGTGCAGCCGCTGTAAGAAACATGTTCGCGTCTTCCACCAATCAATTGCTGACTGACACATCAATCAAGTACTTCGAACATGTCCAGAACGATATTGGATATGAGCTTCTCTTTGAGAAGTGCGGCTATCTTTGGCTTCTCAGCGATTCCCAGTTCAATCATGAAAGCGTTCAGAACTGGATGCGAAGAATGAAGGATTCCAATATCCATTACAAAGTATATGATAAGAAGCAACTCAAGGAGATGATCCCTGGTCTCAATGTGGACTTCTCCAATGATGAAGAGGCAGAGCTAATGAACCTTCAAGAGGCCGACTTTGGTCTGTTTGGTGGAGATTGTGGTGTGTTAGATCCCACCAGACTAGTTGAGTGGTACTTTGAGGAGTTCAAAAAGCTCAGCGACGTGAAACCAAGATTCAATGTCAATGTAGAAAGCCTCTTGCTCGAGGCTGATCCCAAGCTCGACCTTCCTGGAGAGCCATTTGTATGGCAGAAGAAGAAAGTGACCGGAGTCAAGACTAAAGATGGGATCATTCGAGCTGATACCGTCGTCCTTGCAACGGGTGCTTGGACGAACGAATTGCTAGACCCAATTGGAATGGATAGCAGAACGAAAGCCAAGAAGCGACACATCTTTGTCCTGCATGCAGAAGGGAAGTCCGGCATGGAGGAACTACTTGACACTAAGGGATTCAGTGAAATGAACACAATCCCATTCACCATTCTGCCCTCAGCTGGAGTTTACTTCCGACCACAAGTGCAGGAGCGTGGATTCTGGATAGGCTGTGGTGACAAGGTGGGGAGAAGATATGACTACATCCAGACGCCGGATTATGACAACCCAGAGAGCGCTTATTATGAAAACAGCGTCTATCCAGTCCTTTCCAAGTACTTCCCAGGCTTTATTGGAGCAAGGCCTGTTGGGAGCTGGGCAGGCGGATACAGCTACAGTCCGGATGCAATACCTTTCGTCTATTATGAGAACGGGGTGCTAGTATTGACTGGAGCCAGTGGTTCGGGTATTATGAAATCTGATGCAATGGCTAGAATTGCCGATGCGCTCTATCGAGGTAAAGCCGAAGCCGAGCTATATGGCGGGAAGAGAATACAAGCAGAAACTCTAAGCCAAAAGAATCGTAAGGTTGAAGTGGAGAGCGTCGTCATCTAGGGCTCTCTACTCTCTCGGAAAACCCTAAAAGAGATAGCGAGAGAATCTTAGTCGGC
>JBHLQS010000138.1:0-7586 GCA_048883405.1 Candidatus Thorarchaeota archaeon | reverse complement strand
CTCCCCTCACGCCGCAGAAGGACCCTCAAGAGGGGCTTGCCTCCTAGACAGAAGAAGCTCTTGGTGAAGCTCAGGGCCGCAAGAAAGCAGGCAAAGAAAGGGAAGGACGTCATTGTCAAGACCCACTGCCGTGACATGGTCATTCTTCCTGAGATGGTAGACCTCACTATTGGCGTTCACAACGGCAAGGATTTCGTTCGTGTCAAGATCATCCCTCAGATGATTGGGCATGTGTTAGGTGAGTTCAGTAACCCGATGAAACAGGTACGACACGGCAACCCGGGAATCGGTGCAACGAAAAGCAGTGCCTACGTGCCTCTCAAGTAGTCCAACTCAGTGCTCTACCTCTACAAGGCTTCCGCAGTACTCACAATGGACCTTGCCATCAGGGGCAGGTCTTGAGGTGTCCAAATTACTGCCACATATGGGACACGATGAAGCAACTGTTACTCGTCTTATTATCAAGTCACGTCCTTCTTCTGAGCGTTGCTTCTGCACCTCGTCCTTTCGGGAAGCAAAGGGGACTCTCCTCCGATGGCGATAGCCCAAGAGGGAAAATGCTGATACTGCGACACCTATGAAAGCGCCTGTAAAACCCCAGAAAGCAGCCATAATGGCAGAATAGGCTGATGAGAGGAAAGAGACAATAAAAAGCACAGCTGATAGAAACAGAATGAATAATCCTAATAGAAGGAACAATTCAGCGTTTCTTGCGTACCTACAAGAAGCTGAACAATAGCCCTCTTTGCTGATAGGAGTGATCCATTCTTGGATTGAGAGGCCGCACCACTTGCACCGCCCCTCGTTTCTCTCTCGCATCGATTATCCTTCACCTGAGCCTTCCTCATCAAAGGCCCACTCGATAATTCCCTCAGCCTTGCAGTGAATAGGTCGGCAGATGATTATTGCTTAGAACACTCATAAACCCTCTCAAACCCTATGAAACAGGTACGACATGGCAATCCTGGTATAGGCGCAGCCAAATTGTTTGCTCGATCAGACAACTAGCAGTGAATTTAGAACACGTGTTCCAAGGAATGGTAAGATTAAGAAGATTGGTAATTAGTTCACTGCATTCTGGAGGTCTACTGGTGCCAGAAAGGCCAAGCGAGAGGTACTATCGCACGACAGCAAGATTCTATGACCTTTTTGTGGAGTGCCCAGATGAAACGCTTTACCTAGAGCTTGCGAAGCGATTTGGGTCGCCCATCCTAGAGCTTGCTTGTGGAACAGGAAGAATTACACTCCTTCTTGCACAAGCAGGTCACGACATCACAGGTATTGAGCTTTCTCCCGAGATGTTAGAGATTGCACGAGAGAAATTGCAGCAGCTTCCGGAAGATGTCCAATCAAGGGTTTCATTGAATCATGGAGATGTGACTAATTTCCAGCTAGACAAGAAATTCGCAATGATCATCATACCTTGGTCTTTCAAGTTCCTATTAACGACTGATGATCAACTTGCATGTCTTAGACAGGTTCGAAGTCATCTGGCTGACGATGGCGTATTCATTCTGGATCTCTACCCACGCGAGGTAATTGATATGAATGAGAGGGATAGTGAAACAGTGGAGATTGATGACGCCACCATTAAAAGGACATTCATTTATTCTACAAACATCTTAACCCAGCTCAGACACACTACTTCACTCATAGACATCTTTCATTCAGATGGCAGAGTCGAGCACCTAGAAACTGAGGCTGTTGTATCAATAATCATGCCAAGAGAGGCTGAACTTCTTGTGAGAATGGCTAGGCTAGAGATTACTGAGGAATATGGAGAAGACGACTTCTCAGAATACACTCTTGAAGACCGGAAGAGAGTACTGATTCTCAAGAAGAAGCCAGATGGCTGAGTTTACGTTGAAGAGAGCACGATTTTAGAGAACCCACAAATTTCGCATTATCATCTCATTTATCTACGATTTCAGCAAATAGAATCTGTTCAGGAGTCCCAGATTCCTAAGGTGGACAGGTGATGAAGAGCTGGATTGGTCCCAGAACAGTGTACATAGACTGCTACGACGCACTGGGATTCTTTGAAGAGAACTATAAACGAATCATGATTGTCATGTCAGCTATTGGCGAATCCACTCTTCTTAAGCGGGAATGGGTATCCGGTCGAGCTGGAGGGGGGAGCTGGGCTAGAACCCTACGTTGTGTGTTTGAAACCGATTTGGATCCAATACATGTGAAAACTATGATGCTAGGCTTGCAGTATCTTGAGTCCAGTGCAGTCCCAGAGGACCTTCCGAAAGAAGACAACAAAGGCCTATTCAGGTTCGCCAACCTAGATGTGATTGAGCTGAAGAAACCAGGAGCTGAAGAGAAAGGACGATTCCGTAGAATGCTTCAGCAGTCTGAAAAGAAGATCGAGTTGTCAGACCTAGAGTTCATTGGAGAGGCCAGAGTCTTCATCAATGCCTGTAGGGATCGGCTGATTAAGAATTTGGACAACTCATCTCGCGAAAAGCTATTCGGCATTGAACAGCTGATTCTGGACAAATTACAGGCTGCCAAAGGACTAGAAAGGCGTTGACAAATAGCGCTAATCGAGTCCAATGAACGGGTTTGATCTTTCATAAAGCTCGCTGGAATGAAGCGCACAGCGCATCAGACTTAAGAAGATGGGGCATTCGACAAATCGAGAAATGAAATGAAACTTAGAAGGACTGAGAAAGAAACAGCCAAGCAGTTCGACTTCCCGGCACCAATGTACTTCATTGCCAAGTTAGCTTATCAGTTCCCTAGGTTAGCCAATATAATGGACAGAACAGAGTCAATTGTCCTTAGGAAACAGTTGTCAAATCATATTATTGACCGCCCAATCTATGTGACCGGCATGGCCAGGGCAGGGACAACTATTACTCTGGAGATGCTGAGCCAGCATCCGAGCATAGCGACTCATCGATACTTGCACATGGTTCTGCCCTATACACCCCACTTCATCCAATTGGCTGCAAATGTGTTACCCTTAATGAAGTCACCTGTTGAACGCCTGCACAGGGACAGGATGCTGGTCACCCGTGATAGTCCCGAAGCAGTGGAGGAGATAATCTGGCAGAGGTATTTCAGCAGCATACTGGATGAAGCCAAGTCAAATATCCTTGATTCAAATACGAAGAATCCAGAATTTGAGAGGTTCTACAGAGAGCATCTTAGAAAGCTACTCTTCGATCAAGACGCGACTCGGTACGCGGCAAAGAATAACTACAATGCTTCCCGAATGGAGTATTTGCAGAAGATGTTTCCTGACGTTCGTTTCATTATTGTTGTGCGCAATCCATTTGAGCACATAGCTTCTCTTGCCAAGCAAGATATAGTCTTGAGGAGTCTTGAAACTGCAGATCCCCGACTGCTGGACTGGACCAAGATTATTGGACACCGGGAGTTCGGATCCGCGAAAATATGCATTAATTTTGGAAACTCCAAGACTGTGGAGAAGATTCGAGATCTCTGGTCGAGTCCAAAAACATATGCTCAGGGCTGGGCTGTCTACTGGAATGAGGCATATTCATACTTATTCGAAAAACTAGATTCAAATCCAAGTCTCGCTGATGCTAGCATTGTAGTTCGTTATGAAGACTTGTGCGAATTCCCTGAGAAGACAATCGATGCGATTGTTCAGCACGTAGAGATTGACTCTGAAAGCTTCCATCCCATCAAGGAATACTACAGCTCTCGTCTTACTAAGCCCACGTACTACAGGACGGAGTACACCGAGCAAGAACAGCAAGATATCCTCCGAGAAACTGAGGAAACTGCCAGTAGATTTGGCTATTCGTTCTGATGCCCACCGGTAGCTCTATGTGTGCTACAGCATCACAGAAGATTATTATTAGAATCCCAAGGATGCCAAGAAATATGAGAAGAAGGGTAAAGGTTCTCATAGGCCTAGCGATTGTGCTTCTGATAACGGTCCCTGTGGTGTATCTTGTCTTCAACATACTTCTAGCGCCACCTGAGGCTGAGCCATTCAACCTCGATGATGCACCGCAATACATCAGGGATGAACAGGAAGAACTGAAAACGAAACTGGAGGGGGAAACTCTCTCTTGGGACGACATGCCCCAGTTTGTTGAATTCTCGCAATACTTGGCAGATAACAGCCCGGAGATTCAAGAGTTAACAGAGGGGTGGGATGTGACCGTCCTCTTTGAGATAGGTGACTCAGACTACATGTGGTTCTTCGTTGAGGACGGTTCAATAGACATTCAGATTGGGACCGATCCTCCTCAAGATTATGGAATTCGGGTGTCCTTATCATTTGAGACCTTTGCCGACATATTGCAACAAGATGAAACCCCCCTGTCAGCCTTTCAAAAAGGAACCCTGCAGTTTGAGGGGCCATTTGGTCAGGTTCTGACAATTGCTCAGATAACTGGGATTGTCAGTGCGACCATAATGGGCACTCACTCTGGGAGCGTAGGAGGGCCGGAATTCGTGGTCACAGTGAACCAAAGAGACAAGTACTTGAAAGGGGGGCTCACTGTATTCTCCCTCTTTGAGGTCACAATCGTTCCAGAGTTTCTCGGACAACACCACATGTCACGAATCGGACCAGGTTCGGTATACGTTGTGGACGAGTATGGTACGGTGGTTGCACAACTCGAGAGTTCGGCGCATACCGTCACTGAGTTCATCAATTCAACTACGATGATGATGGGCGGACAGGAGGGTTCTATGCAGCTATGGAACTATGTGACAGATACACTTGAAACTCTGCCAGTACCAGCGGGACATCACGAGATTGACTACAATCCAGCCACTGACACATTTATGGTGCTAGAGTATGCCCTCTCTAATGAGCAGTGGGACGGGAAGAATGTGACCTACGACGTCATCTCAGAATATGACAGAGAGGGGCAATTGCTTTGGCAATGGGATGGCCGAGTCTATTTCCCATTCAACTCAACTCGTCACACAAGCCTAGGGCTCAACGAGACCTTCAGGGGCGGTGCAGATTGGATGCACTCCAACAGCTTTGCGTGGGATAAGAACAATGATTTCATCTACCTCAACGTGCGCAATGTTGACGCCATCCTCAAGATAGACTACAACACTAAAGCCGTTCTATGGGACGCAGGACGCAATGGCGAGTTCACACTTCTCAATAGGGATGGAGTCGAGGTAGAGTCTCTATTTCATCATCCGCACAGTCTGGAGCAGATAAGTGACAATAGGTTCATCATTTTTGACAATGACTTGTACAACTCATCGAATCCTTCAACTATGACTCTAGAGAACTCGACAGGACACTCAAGGATGTTGGAGATGGAAGTTGATGAAGCAGCCCAGATCATGAAAGAGGTGTGGTCCTGGACTCCTTCCAACGATTCATACTACTTCCCTGAATCAGGGGGCGATGCGGATCGCCTGCCAAACGGAAATACCCTTGGCATATTTGGAAACAAAGGACTAGTCCTCAATGTTCGCGACCCAGTAATACTGACAGAAGTCACAGCTGAAGGCGAAATTGCCTGGGAACTGCAGATTCCATGCATTAACAACACATGTTACTGGGTACAGCGGATTGACCGCTTCTACGAAGATCCCATTATAGAAGTCAATGATTATACACTTGATCTTGAGAGTGGCGACTTGTGGCTCAATGTATCAGCTTGGAATGAGTTTAAGCTGGATGCCAATTCAGCTGCCACAGTGAAGGTGCTTGCAGACGGACAAGAAGTCTATCAGGATTCCTTCGAGTTCCCTCGACAATGGCAAGATGCAGGTCTCCAGTTCGCTGTGAGTGGACTCCCTTCGAGTACGAAATTCATTGAGATAATTGTTGAGAACAGCGATGGAATCGAGGGACGTTTCACTCTATACGATGAGAGAGTTCCAGCTCCTCCTTTGAGCTTGGGTGTACTCTTCATCTTGGGGTCCGCAGTCGTGGTGATTCCAATAGTCATCTGGTATGCAAAATACCGAAGGCCCCGAGTCCAATCAGAATAGGACAGGTACTGTTTGTGGGAGGGGGGCACCTTCTTCTGACAAACAGGAATATTATGACTACGACAATGATTGCAGACGCTGTGTCAAGTATTGGTGGGAATTGACCAACTGCAAGGGCGATGAATCATGGCTTTGATTCCATATAAGTTTCAAACCCGGCATCAATTTCCGAACCTGATTCTTCGGTTTCTTGCGATTTTGTAGGTTCTAGGTGCACAAATTGGAAATCAATGGCTAACGTCAATTGATATTCTTTCCTTACGTTACTAATCTTGGTGTTAGAAAGTTGGCATTTGCTAAGAATCGTCGGAAACCCAAGCCTGAGCCCTCATTTGAAGACCATCAGCGGTTAAAGACGCAAGTGAGGGTCGAGTTGTACAGAGTCTCTTTCCGGAGGTAGAACCCCTGCCGCTATCAGTGCGTAAGGATTCAACTTCTCTCCTTTCGGCCGTGCCTCAGGTACGGCCCTTCTCCTTTTTCTAGTGACTATTTCCAGTTGATTTTACTGACTAGTGATCTTAGCGCCAAAGGCGGTTTTACCTTCTTGAGCTTAGCTGATGCAGTCATACTCACGTCTGAATCAAGACCTAGTTGGACGAGACGGCGACAATAATAGAGCGGAGATATGTCAACAGATGTGATTTCGTTCTTTGTGAGAGTGACATTCCGCATCTTCTTGCATTTGCGGAGAGGAGAGAAATCAATCTGCTCAATCTTATTCTCGTAGAGATGGAGCGCTTTCAGTTCTGTGCAATAAGCTATGGGAGCGAGGTCAATTGAACGCAATCTATTGAAGGAGAGATCCAGGTGCATAAGACTTGCACATCCTTCAAGAAATGACAAATCAATGGTTTCGAATTGGTTTCCGCCAAGATAGAGCTCAAGCAACGTAGAATTGCCTTGTAGTTTAGAGAGGTCAACGGATTGGATCTCGTTGCCGGAAAGAGTAAGCACCTCTAGGTTTCGAAACTGATCAAGTGACGAGAGGTCTGTTGTAGCAATGCGTCTATCACTGAGGTTAATCTCTGTTGCATCTGTATCAAACTGCTCTACAACTTTACCGCCGGTCTTTGTCTCACTCCAAATAGTAATCTCCGTCATCTATGACAAATCCTAGAGTTGAGTACGAGTTTTCCACTTAATAACTGCGATTGCAGGCTCAACTATGATTTTGCTGTTCAAATCTATTGTATAATGGATAGAATTGCAGACTATGACAGTTTCAGTTTGAACACTTTCTCAAACTTGTCAAGTTTCGGTCGAATTACGTATCGACAATACTGCTGGCTTGGGTTGTTCTTGAAGTAATTCTGATGATAGTCTTCTGCACGATAGAACTCGGTGAAGGGAACTATCTGAGTAACCACCGGATTCTTCCAATCTCCGCTCTCCTCGACTTTGGTCTTGAATTGCTCTGCAGCCTTCTTCTGTGTATCATCATGATAGAATATGGCTGAACGATATTGAGTTCCTATATCGTTTCCTTGGCGATTGAGAGTAGTAGGATCATGGGTTTCAAAGAACACCTCAAGCAGTTCTTCGTATGTTATCTGCTCTGGATCAAATTCTATCTGGCATGCCTCAGCATGACCAGTCCTTCCTGTGGAAACATCTTTGTACGTAGGATT
>JBHLQS010000137.1:0-7759 GCA_048883405.1 Candidatus Thorarchaeota archaeon | reverse complement strand
CCAGAGTATAATTAGTCCACGGATCGGTTCCAGCATCGAATGTACCATTGATTCCATATAGCCTTTGGAGGTTCCAGGCATCGATGCTAGTTGAATTCATGAACCAGCCATTTGCGTCATCAATAGCGATATTACTCTGTGTATTTGAACCAGTATCAGTCCTCCCTCTCTTTCCTTCAGTTGTTTGATACCCCGATTGTCTAATTCTAATAGGATCAAGCACTCCTTCATCAGGAGCTGCCGAAATTGTGAACGCATCGCTTCGTTCCAAGCTCTCTGACTGGTCCGTTCTAGTGGGGCTTTGTTGACCTTCATTTGACGGTGAAGCGAACTGAGAATCACCTTCTGCTTTTGGTATTACACCTTTATTCGCAGTCCCAAGTAGGCCTATCAGTAATATCACAAGAAGTCCGATGACTGCGTGCTTGCCTTTCCTCATCACGTTCGCCTCGAGAGAGTGGAGATTAGCGTGCTAACCTTTGACTTTGCACACGGCCGCGATTACTTCGCCCTCGATATCGGGACCAACCGTGTGTTCACAAAGTCTTCCAACTCTCTCGCTCGCTCTGAAATTATATTATCATACTTAGCATGGACTTTTTCCCAAATTTTGTGGCTGACGACGTAATTTCCTTCCCTACTTTCAAATTCCCAGCGGCCCACGACTTCGCCATTGACCCATATAGTTGGTCGGATTTCGCCTGATGTATTTGTAGCCCCAGTCACTTTCACACCAGAAGGCGGAGGAAGGCACTCTGGCGGCCAATAGTGCTCCCTCAGCTTTGGGAAGACATAGGACTTCATCTCCTCACTGAGATACCAAGAACGCTCAATGGATGATTTAGGCAGATGATCCTCATAGGGAAGTAGCCATATGACTGACTCTGGTGGTGCTTCAAGCGAGGTGGCAAACTCGAAGTCGTCTGGCGTCATCATCTTGTTTGTTCCTCTCACATCAACCTCCACAACATCATCCTTGAACGCTTCAACTGCATTCCTTGTTCGTGTTTTTGTGATTGAGAGCCACCATGAAATGTCATCGACTGACACCGGGCCAAATCTGTCAATATATCTATGAATCATCAGGTTGACTGCCTCGTTCTCTGACATGTCCTCCAGCCTGAATCCCTTGACCCATTTCTCCAGAAGTGCGTAAGCTGTTGTGGAACTCCGTGCATGACTCGCAGTGGCCCGGACCACTTTGCCAGATGTCGCTGCCAAATGAAATAGAGGGCGTATCTGTTTTGCATATTGGGGCACCGACTTCTTGATCTCCCGCATTGTCTTTGGTCCGTCCTTCAGAGTAGCAAGGACGACTTCCATCAATGAATCGATTTCACTATCGCTGAGATGCTTGATGTCTGGGTGTTGTCGCATCTTTTTGTAGAATGCAGCTTTAGTGGCAAGTATGACGAGTGAAAGATTGTCAGTGTGTACAACATGGACCGTTGCTCTGAAAGCATTGAGTCTTAGCAGACGGTCACCACTATTCAGAGACTTGAATATGCTCTCTGCATTATAATCTCCAATTCTTGCCCAGACAGAGAGATACGGGGTCCAATAGTCTGTAGAGTGGAGGCCCAACTGTGTTCTAGCAATTCCATAGAAATCCTGACGCCGCTTGTCAAAGGCATGCTGTTTTCTCAAATGATTCAGACGGACCTGTTCCACAGATAATTGCTTCAAGGGATGACCCCCTCTGTGTAACGCCACTAATACTGTATATGAATCAGACTATGAAAGAACGTAAAATGAGAAAATAGCTGACAATAAAATCCTCTGTCCATATGGCCTATAGTGCCCGTTTACGGCGTTTCTAGTCGTAAACGGGGCTGCTTTGACCTTGATGTATCGGTTCTACCTTGTAGCACCAACGATTAGGATTAGGACGCCTAATACTATCAGGATCAACATAATGTCTGTGAAGATATATCCTACAAGCTCAATCTCGTAGAGACCAAGCATATAGAATAGGTCAGTAATCATTGGATAACTGAACCCAATTAGCTGAAAGATTATTGGTAGAAGCCCGACGATTATCAGGATCAATCCAAGAAGTGCCATTCCTTTACCCATGAGTTTCAACTCCATATGGATACCCATTCTTTGCATCCCGAGTATAAATAGATATGTAGGCTTTTAACGTCCGCCAGCATACATATCTCAGCTACACATCCTCCTCTATTCAAGACCCGCAATTGTGAATGAGCTGTCGGAATCAGAATGGCCTCTTACCTCCACAATTCTGGCTCCAAATCCTCCAATAGCACCACTCAGAAACCAGACCTGATAGATTATGGATATGTAAGTCATGTTTGTCAAGGGACTCCAGCCAAGATTCACTCCAAGGCTGCTCCAAACAAGCATGTCCACTGCTGATGCAAGAACCATAAAGATGACTCCTGCTGACATGCCCTTAACTAGCGCGCACATTTGGAATCTGAGGCTGCATCCTCCACCAACTAGATTCCGGTAGGTTATTGGGATTATAGCAAGTGGAACTCCGATGAGGTAAACGGACCAATAGTAGGATTCCCCTATAAGTATTGTAGCAATCAAAAGAGATGCATATACAGCAATCCAGTATTTTGGAATCCATAACCAAGACTTGACCTCTGCGAGCGCTTCCACTGCAATTCACTGAATCTAGGGATTTGAATTTCCCTTAATCATATCTTGGGTGTGGCAATCAATAAACGGACAAAACAACAACATCAAAAGGAGCCGCGTCATAGAAAGGGTGACTCAATCCACGGTTCGAAAGGAGAGTCCTTTCATCCGGAATCAGAAGGAGGAAGATTTCGGAATGGTGATAATAATGCGCCTTTTTGCTACCAGGACCGTCTTTGAACCGTGGACGGTCACGCAAATATCATTGGTATATTCCTAAAAAAGGAGGAATATCTACGCATTTTCTCTTCTCAATCAGCTAACTCGAATGTCATCTTGGTCCGCGCATCATAGAAGATGGCCTTCTCTTCCATCATCGCTAGACCACAACCCCCAAGATATGGTGGTCTCTGAGATTGATGTGCTTCCTCTCTCAAGAAAGACTTCTGTGCAGCCATCAAGAACAGGTCATGAGTCACACATATGTGAAGAGAATTTCGTCCAGCCGTTTTGAACCATTTGAATATGCCCCTTTTCAGTCTTCCACTAAAATCAATAAAAGGCTCAATGCCATCTCCAAGCTCCCCTCTTTCCCATGACATGACAAAGGTATGTACTCCGATGCCATCATCTCCGACCTTTTCCCAGAGACTCATGTTAGTGACTTTGGGTCCGACGAGCAAATGAGATGGCTTCACATATTGCACTTTTCCGCCCATCTCTCTGATCCCATTGGCAATTTCATTAGCGGTCTGTTCGCATCTTGGCACAGAACTGTGATGAATCTCTGTAATTCTGCCAGCATTCAGCCTTCGGCCGAATTCCTTTGCCAGATATTCTCCTAGAGGTGTGATACCGGTTTCAGACATCTCCATCAAAGTGTGGATTGTCTCTCTATGAGAATGTCGAACAAGTATCATGAGTGGTAAGTCAGCGTTGACCGAGTGAGACCAATCAATCAGATTACTTGCGTCTGCAAGCCACTTCTGTGAGTTCCATTCATTATTGGTCATCAATACAATCAATCCTATTTGAAAATCTCGAGAAGGGATTCGATGTGATCAATAGTCCGCAGTTCTGGAGGCGCTTTCTCTGCCTCCCCTTCTCTCTCCCAAGTAATCAAAATTGGAGTCATCTGAGCCCTGAGTGCAGCTTCGACATCCAATTCCATGAAGTCTCCAATGAATGCACATCTCATTGGATTTATGCCCATGTGTCTTGATATCTTTAGAAGCATATAGGGTGACGGCTTCTTATAGCCTGGAACCATTGAGTGTTCCACAGCTTCAAAGAGGTCAAAGATGGAGTCCCGCTTCAGAATTCCTGAAGGATCCTCCCAGCGATTTGATGCTAGACCCAACTTGTATCCTCTTGAATGAAGTTCCTCCAAGACTTCCTTACATCCTGGAATGAGACTAGATTGCCACGGTACCACCGTCGCCTCCCATTTCTCAGTTATCTCATTGGCTAACCTATCGAGGTCCGTGGACACTCCAAGGGATCTCAGCATTCTCTTTCCGTATTCCACCCATAGATCATGGGACGGATACCATTTTGAATGAACCCCCTCCGAAATCATGTATTCATTCATCCAAGTTCTCGCAGTTACAAACGCCTGTTCCAGTTTTTCGTTCGAACAAGATGCGACTTCATCGAGACCGAGCTCTTTGAGCCATTTGCGTGTCAGATTAGACATCCATATGTCAGAACGATAGAGTGTGTCATCAAGATCGAAAATGATTCCTTTGACCATCTCAAGAGTTGTCATTACATGCGAATCCAATGCCAACCGCCTAATCAACGTTCTCAACAATTAGTGAGAATCCAAAAGCACTACATATGCTGAGAGACAACTCTTTTTGTGGGCTTTTGTAGTCGAGAGGCATCGCATTTCCTTTCGGTGAATATCTTGGACCTCATAGACAAAGGCATTCTGGGCGATTTGCTGGACAACTGCAGAATCACCTACGAAGAACTCTCTCGAAAGCACGGGATCTCAGCTAATGCAGTCAAGAAAAGAGTCCAAAAGCTGGAGGAGTCCGGAGTCATTCATGGGTATATCATCCGGCTGTCCCTTGCAATGCTAGATGCCCAGCTCCTCTTCGGTTTGCTCCAGACTGATGGCTCTCAGGATGAGGAGGCTTTTGTAAATAAGATAGGCGAGAGTCCGTCAATAGTTGCAGCAGCCGCATATAGTGATGGCCATTATGCCCTTCTTGCAGAGTATGTCAACACCATTGAGTTGATGGAGTTGGGTTCGTATTTGAGAACTCTTGAGGGAGTTAATGATGTCGAGCTTCATACGCTGGTGACGAAGAGAGGCACAGAGTTCGAACTAGCCACAAACCATCTCAAGGTCCTATACTATCTTCGAGATAATCCTAGGATGAGTATTGTCGATCTTGCTCGAGAATCAGGTATGACTGCAAGACGCGTGAGGCGACTTGTTGCCGAGCTTGTTGAAAGCGAGAGCATCATATTCACTGCTAATCTCGAGCTGGGAGAGGCCGGTAGCATACCCTTTCTGGCAAGAGTGACATGGAACGAGCGGAATGCGGATTACACTGCCGTCATTGAATGGCTCATGAGTAGGTACCCAGACTCGCTTTGGGAATGGTACATTTCCGTGTCAGAGCCAGCTATCTTCTGTCTCTTCACAGCTGAGGACTTGAACGAGATGAACTCAAAGGCGAGGGAGATACGTCAGCAGGACTTTGTCAATCGAGTAAAGGTGATAGTTGCGTCCTATCATGATGGATTCGAAGGTCCAAGAAGCCGTCTATTGAATGAGATGATCCAAGAGGTCATCAAGGACTAGGCCTCAACGACCGTCATTACTGGTAGTTAGTTGTGCATCGAAGTCGTCCAAGTCATCACCATAGAGCTCCTCATAGACCGATACATTGGTGCTCTCCTTGTATGGAGGACGTATCAGCAATCTAAACACTCCAGCAATTCTAGATAGATTTCCGCTTTTCCATAAATAGAATAATAGCCAAGCTCCCAGAATCCAGAAATACACGAAACGATAACACACGAACACGATCCATGAGATGACAAGAGGGACAAGATGATGTTTCTCAAAGCCACCAGTACTTTGGCTGAGTTCTAGATTTCGATAGTCATAGAGCACTGAAATGAAGGGTGCAAGTGCGAGTAGATAGAACTTGTAGGCTCCACGCGGATAGAACAACTGAATACACATGACTGCAACAAATCCCCAAAGGAGGGCATGGGTGACCAGCTGTCGAACCCGTCCTGACTGGTCATCATCAGTACTGAGGGTGGGTTTGAAGACTGCAAATGTGCCATAGACCACTATTCCACATATTATTAGGAACACATAGTTTGCCAAAAGAAACGCGATGGCATCGGTGAACCATCCTGGCATGCCAAGCCACAGGAAGAACGTGTTCAGATGGACCGTCATCCAAAGGTCTGGGATGAATTGGCGCAGCGTTTCGTATCCGCCTGTGTTCCAGAGGAGTATCTGGTTCAGGTACTGTACTGGACTAACAAGAAGGAAAGGTATAGACACGAGAAAGATAATGCCTGCATAGATTGCTGTGTGTTTGAGGAATCCTCGCACATTGTCGAGGATTCTTCTTCCTGGCTGCCTCTTGAGCAACGCAATCGAAAGGATTGGAAAGAAGACTACTGCCAACTGCTTATACAATGTAGCAACAGCAATAGATGTAATAGACATCTCTTCTCTATCAGTCACCGCAAGGTAGAATGCAACCATCGTGAAGAAGACATATGGCGTTGGATTCAACCACATGAAACTTCCGTAGAACAGTGTGAAAGGGTTGAGGAGATACAGCATCATTGCATAGATTGGGTATCTCTTATCATTCGTCAGTGAATTCGCGATCATATAGACGAAATAGCCCGTTCCAACGTTGAAGACGAAGAGCGGTACTCCTGGCAACCAAGAAGGAACACTACCTAGAATGGATACTGTATAGATCCATAGAGGCGGGTAGAGATAGATTGCTAGGTCGCTCGAGTATGCCCACGCGCCTTCTCTAAGTGCCGGCACCCATGACAGGTAGAAGAACTGATAGTCGTTATACAATTCAACGTGAATCAGGTCCTCGAAGATATCCGGAAGCCCAAGGCTGTAGGATGCAAGGGTGAATGTGCGGATGAAGAAAAGCACCAGGTTGATGCTTGTTCCAATCACAAAATACCTCTTCCATCCTTCTAGACTCCAGCCCGCCCCGACCATGATAATAAACAAGCCTAAGAAGCCCGCCGTGAATGTAGGATAGAATCCGGATGGAAGAATGATATAGTAGTAGGTCCATGAGACCGAGTCCTGACCATAGTTGAAGAATACAATATACAGGTCAAGCTCTGTCACGAGTGAGGTTTCATAGCTCGTTCTCTCCCCACTTCCAAACACAAGGAGGGCCTCTACATCCTGAATTGGCGTGCCAGACATGTACTTCTCATATTCTGCTTTCATGAGCAAATAGCCAGTGGTGTTCTCAGCGATGTTTTGCTCTGGAGGTAACATCTCTATTCCAAATTCATAGTCTGCATCACCAAGCTCCATGGAGATATGATCAACAGCATAGCCTGAGCCCTCAACTATCACATCGAATCCACTTCGAGTCGTCCCTGGCACTGAGAAATGCAATGCAAACCCAGCTACAGCAATGACGATGCCTAGCACAATCATGCCTCTTTGGATCTTCCTCCTATCCATGAGATCACCTATTGAGGTCTGTACCTGCTCAGTCAAATAAGAGGCTTAGGGTGCATTTCTTCAACCATTGCGCTAGTAGGGTGTCTTATCTTCATTTAGTTTGAAAGCGATGAGTTTCTGCACCGTTATTATCTCATATCCTCTTCATGGTACACATTAGGTGAATAAGTCCTAGGCCAATAGGGTGCATTGTCGAGGATGGCTTCTATCTCATCCAGCGTTGTCTTTGAAAGGCTGACGTCTGACGCCCCCGCATTCTCAATCACCTGCTCTGGTTTGGTAGCACCAATTAATACTGCTGAAATCTCAGGCCTCCTGAGTATCCAGGCCAGTGCGAGTTGAGTCATTGAGATATCCATCGACTCTGCGATGGTTGTCATCTTGACAATCTTCTGCTGGACCTCTTCTGTAAGGTACTTTAGAAATCCTTCCATG
>JBHLQS010000136.1:0-7813 GCA_048883405.1 Candidatus Thorarchaeota archaeon | reverse complement strand
ATGATTGTAGACTATATCGCAGAGGACAGCACAAGGAGCAGCATGGATTTTCTGTGCCAAGCATACAAGAGAGCCATCGACGCTGGAGCTGACAAAATCTGTGTGGCAGATACTGTAGGCTTTGTCAGACCAGAGGTCATGCGCCACATTATGAGGGAGGTCAAGAAGGACCTCTGGAAAAAGAGCAAATACAGAGTCCCGATTGCGGTGCACTGTCATGATGATTTTGGGCTTGCTAGTGCGAACACATTGGCTGCGGTGGAGGAAGGTGCCACTTATCCACATGTTTGTGTGAATGGCTATGGAGAGCGTGCTGGAAATGCAGCCTTTGAAGAGATTGTCATGGCCTTGGAGCAGCTTTATGGAGTAAAGACGGGCATTGAAACTGAGAAGCTCTACCGCCTAAGCAGACTTGTTGAGAGAAACTTCGCAATCCCATTGCCACTGCATAAATCAATCTCTGGTGACAATGCATTTACCCATTCCAGCGGGATCCACTCTCATGGTCAATTGACTCATTCTATGACCTACGAGCCAATTAGCCCACTCATTGTAGGACGACGACGCGAGTTTCATCTTGGGAAGTTCATAGGCAGACATTTCGTGGAATACCTTCTCAAGATGGGTGGGGTGAGAGCCACTGAAGAGCAAACTCGAGAGATTGCAGACCGTATCAAGAAAACACACGAGGCAACTAAAAAGAGCCAGTCTAAGGACTCGTTTGACAGAATAAAGGAAGAGCTCAAAGACTTAAGAACAGGGGTTTCTGAGCGTGAGTTCTGGGCAATTGTGTTTGATATCATCTGAGACTCTTGGCAGCTCTCCAACGAAGAACGACACCGAGGTCCATAACGAACACTCCAATTAGAAAGCCAATGCCTAGAACTAGGAGAAACATCATTGGTGGCCACCAAGTCTGGAAAAACCACCAGTACAAGACTTCCTCGATCAAGAAGACTGTGGCAACACCCAGTGAAATGTAGATTCCTGTTGTAAATGCGAATTTCGCCTGGTTTGATTTCTTGGTGAGAGGCCCTGGCTCTATTGCCTTCTCCGGGTCCTTTATCTCAACGAAGTTTCCAGACTTCAGTTGATCAATAACGAATTGCTCTAGCCGGTTAGACTCAATCTTGGCGGCTTCAGCGGTGATATACGTCCCTCTCAGATATTTCAGCGCAGACCCACCGCTCAGTAGTGTCAGCACAAGTATTACAGCGAAGAAGACGACAACTTGCCAAAACACGAAAATCATCAGAATTGCGCCAATGACTGTTATTAAACACAGCAAATCAGTTATCGCGCCAGATGCCTCTACGCCACCTTGGAAGATAAGTCCAATCCGACGGAGTGCTGCTACATTGACCCAAGTTTGGTACATCTGCATGTCTTCGGATCCGACGAGGTATTCCTTGACAGATGCCTCGACATCCGGTTTTTTTCCTCCGTGAACAGTGATATTCAAGGTGTACACGTGTTCTGCTTCTGGTTGTGCCGAACTCAAGTGGTTTCCCCTCACGGGATGCTTAGGTTGATGCCATTTCATTTAACGCTTGTCATATTTGGTTTAGCTGAAGTCTTTGACCGAATTCCTTTTCCGTGATTGATCATAGAGCTGTATTATGGCTGATATCTTTGGAATGATAATGGATGATGCAACATCGGGAAAAGAAGCAAAGCATGAGATTGAAAGAGATGATGGCTATACTAATGAGAGCCTGGGCAGTCAATACACTGCGCCATTCTCTGAATGGACTGAGAGCGAACGACTGGCCAGCGCCGAAGTCAAGGGCAAGATACTAGACATTGGCTGTGGGGCTGGCCGCGTATCTCTCCACTTCCAGAAAGAGGGACATGATGTTGTTGGGATTGACATCTCGCAGGCGGCTGTCGATGCTTCTCGCAAAAGAGGTGTAAGAGAAGTCTATCTCATGTCTGCGGAGAATCTTGATTTCCCTAACAATACCTTTGATACCGTTATCTTGTTTGGAAACAATTTCGGAGTACTTGGCGATGAGGAGAAGATCGTGGCTATGCTCATGGACCTACATCGGATAGCAAAGTCTGATGCCGTGATATTAGCACAGACAAGAGATGTTGCAGACACAGACAAACCCGAGCACATTGCGTATCATGAGAGGAACAGATCCAGAGGAATTCCAATCGGTCTAGTCAAAATACGACTCAAATATAGAGGCCACATAGGAGATTGGTGGAATCTTCGAATGGTCAATTCCGACGAAATGTCAGCGATGGCTGAGAAGGCGGGATGGAAACTCGTCAAGACATACGGCCCCAGAAATCTGTATGTTGGAGTCCTCCAGAAAAGATGAATTCATTGGATGCAGATAGCCTTCGCAATCTGGCCACATCAGGCCAATACTTTTAGAGCTCTGATTGTCATTTGTAGGACAAGAAAGTCAAGAGGTTGGAAGATGCCGAAGGTTGATCTCCGTTACTACTGCTATGTTTGTGGACATCCAGTGGACCTGACTCCTGTAGCGCCCATTGCGCCAAATTTCAGCCATGTCGAAGTGAAGTGCAAGAACTGCGGCGATGGGACTCATCTGATGTTGACAGCATGTCCGGAATGCAAGAAGGGGGTCAAGTACATCCTCTCAGACTTTGATTTTCCAGAGGAGGTTCAACGACTCTCAGGAGCATATGTCAATCTCATCAAGGAAATAAAGAACAGCCTCAAAGAAGTTGTCGATGAATTCAATGTGCCTCTTCCAAAACGATGGTCCGCCAAGTTCAATTGCGAATGCGGAGCTGCCTATCAGACAGAGATTCTACTTCCGCAACTTGAGGACTAGACTCGTATCTGGTTGTGACTCCCGATGAAGCCACGAACCAGAGATCATGCGAAGGCAAGAATAGCTTCGAAGATATATGAGAACATGAACCGAGACGAGAGGATTGTGAGAGGCGTCCTGGGCGTTAGAGCTAATGATGTTCCAGACCGGCTTCTCGTGGTTGCAACGGGGAGCTTCAAGAAGGGAGCGGCTTCACGTCTTAAGAGCCAGAAAGCAAAGGGAAGACTCACGACAGGAAAATATGGTGACACGGCAATAGGTATTCTGGACACAGGGATTGGCTCGCCCGCTGCAATCATGTTTTTAGAGGCTATTGTGAAGACCAATCCGCAAGTATTCATTCGGGCGGACTTTTGTGGGGGTCTATCAAGCGAGCATGATATTGGTCATGCGTTCGTTGCTGATTCAGTTCTTGCTGGAGATGGTGCGGGCTCAGTGTATTTCGGAGCTGGAAAGAAGATAGATGCAGACTCTACTCTAACCAAGCAGGTCTTCACTATTTCAACGAATTCAGGTTTGCCAACACATAGAGGGACAATGTGGACAACAGATGTCCTCCTGAGGCAGACAGAGGATCTACTCCAAGAGTGGATTGGGCGAGGAGCTCACGCAGTGGACATGGAAACATCAGCGGTTCTTGGGATAGCCTCGGAGAACAAAACCCCGGCAGCATCAATCAACTGTATATCAGATTTGCAGCTTCATGGAAAGCCGCTCTTCGGACCAGAAATTGATCCGATGCTCCTAAGAGGAGTAGATTTGGTCATCGATACAGCCATTCAAGCATTGGTCGAGTGGAAATAGGTAATTATTCAAGAATAGTTCCGTATTCCAGTTTGGCATAAATCTTGAACGAATTATTAATGGGACGCAATGGGAGTTTCAGGAATAACTATCTCAGCTTTGAGATGAACAGGACACTTCATCGAGTTTGCCACTAGGCAGTATGTGTGGGCTCTTTGAGCCGCTTTTTCCATCCTTTTACGATCCTGCTCGGTTGGGACAACTATTTTGGCGACCATGGTTATCTGGTCGAATTCCCATCCAGACTCCCCTTTAGCTAGAGTTGCTTCACTCTTGACTGAGAATTCAGAGAACTCAGCATGGAAACGTTTTGCGACGCCAGATAGGCTAACCCCATAGCATGATACGGCAGACGCCAGGAAGAGCTCTTCAGGTGAAATGAGTTCTCTCGGAGATTCAGACCAGAAATCAGGCGGGGTAGCTACTTCAAATGTTGGTTTACCCTCAATCTCAACAGTGACGATTTTCTCATGGACCCAGTTGCTTTCAAGTTCATATCGATGTTCTTCTGTCATTGTGTGTGTGGACCTCATGTGACGGGAACGAGAATTACTTTATAGGATTGTGATTTGACCGTTATTGCATAATATCAATTTCAGCCTATAATATGCGCCAGCTTACGAATTCGCGGAGTAGGGCTTATTAGGATGTAGTGCACTACACAACATGTGTGGTGAGCAGGCGGCTAACAGGGCCTATATTCTGTAACATGCCCTCATAACTCCCCCCCTCCTACCAGTGGCTTTCTCTTCAGAGAAGGCCTAAGCCTTGTTGGCGCTGATCACCACACAACCCTACTTGTCCGCCTTCTTCTTTAGCTGTCGGAATGCCTCCATGATATCAGCATCGCCGACCTCTTTTTCTTCAAGAGTGAATCGTTCTGGTGCGAGAGCGCTTGCAGATGCGGGTGCTTTCGTCACAGCACGCTTCTTGAGACCACTGGTCCTAAGCTTTGTAGCTAGCTCTGCAACTCTCTCTTCAGTAAGCTCGTCCTCTGATGGAAAGTCCTCAATAGCTGAAATGCCCAACTCTTTCATTATGGCTTGCTGAATTGCAATCTTATCAATCTCTTCGATAGCCACACCAGTTATAATCTGTACAAGATTTTCCGCCTCGTCTAGTGGGAAAAACTTCCCCTCAGAAGCTGCAGCAATCTTCTTCCAAACCTTTACAGCATTACTGTATCTGGAAATCTCAGGAAAACAGCCCACAGTATGCACAATGATACCTTCATAGTAGGCGTTCATTGCCTCTTCTTCCCAGTGAACCCCACTAGGAGGACCATCCGGCCATCTATCACCAGGCTCGACGCCATGTGGCGGAGCATCACCGACCAAAACTATGACTTTCGCAGCTTCTCCATTCCATTCAAGATTGATAGCATCTCTTATCCCATCATCAACTGCTTCGGGGCCATCGCCTCCACCATGAGCTGACATACTCCTGACATTGCGTTCAATCGCTGCAGTATCGTCAGTGAGGTGAAACTTCTTTGTGACGAATGTTCTCTCCTCCGGCGGATGATCTCGATAAGGAACCAGGCCCACCCTCAAACTGTGACATAACTCCTCCTTCTTTATCGTTCGAATTATCTCAAGGATCTTCCTCTTTGCTACATCTATGTATGGCCCCATAGAGCCCGTATTGTCCACCACGAAGACCAAGTCTAATTGCCCTAATTTCTCCGACATACCCATCACACCATAAAGTCATTCAGATTGATAGATATATCCCTATAAGTTGTAAGGGTTTCAGAATTGTGCCCACTGAATCTGATAGATTCTCGGAAGGTTTGCAGGTGTTTTTCCTTACAGGGAGGCCCTTCCTTCTTCTACTTCCTAATGGAATGGGTTATCATCGGTGCGTGATGTGCATAATCATCCTTGATGCTTATTGACAATAGGCATCTTCCAACCAACACCAAAAGCCTTCTGTGTGATTTTAATACAAGGAGGCGCCTGCCAGCGTTTATACTCTGCACGACGTACTCTGCCATAGACATCATTTACTACTTCTGGGGGATAGCCCATCTCCACCAGCTCAGACCGGCTCTTGCGGTCCTCTATGATATCGTCGACCAAGGGACTGACAATATCAAAATCAAATGGATCAAATTGATCCGGCTTGAGTTCCGCAGATGGTTTCTTCTCAATCGAGCCTTCAGGAATTACTTGCTTTCCCTTCATCTTGTTGTACCACTTCGCCAAGGCGTAGACTTCAAGCTTGCTAACATCCCCAATGACCCCAACACCTCCTGTCATGTCACCATACAGTGTGCAATAGCCAAGGGCAAGCTCTGTCTTATTACCTGTGTTGAGCACAAGAATGCGGAGGTCTCTAAATCGGTTGGAAATGTCCATGAGGATATTACTTCTGACTCTTGGCTGTATGTTCTCATCAGCCACTGGATCATCATTTTCTGGCCTTGCATGATGGAGAGTTCGCAAATCAACAAGCAGAGCCTCTGTGGAGGCATGAAATTCGTCCACGATGGATTGTATTGGAGCTTTCATAAAATGGATACCAAGATTTTGCGCCAAGACATCTGCATCAGACTTACTGTGATCGCTTGAAAACTTTGATGGCATACTAACTCCGATTATATTTTTCGGACCCAATGCCTCAGAGGCTATACACGCTGTCAAGGATGAGTCTATTCCGCCGCTGAGACCAAGTACTGCTCTCTGAAAACCAGTCTTCTTGAAGTAGTCTCGAAGGCCCAAGACAAGAGCACTGAACATCTCTTTGTATCTGTCATAGTCAGGCGAGGGGACCTCTGGCGCGGTCATTGTATCAGGATTGAGTTCAGTTATAACCAGATCTTCTTCAAAGTCAGCGCCTCTGGCAATGACTGCGCCATCAGCATCTATCGCCACGCTCTGTCCAGAGAACACCAGCTCGTCCTGCCCACCTATCATATTGGTCAGAAAGATAGGAACCTTGTTAGCCACGGCTCTATCTCGAACCTCTTCTTCCCTCTCGAAACATTTTGCAGTATAGAAGGGCGAGGCCGAGATGTTGAGAATCAACTGAGCTCCACGTTCCACTAGAATACTTGTCACCTTAATGTCGTATTCATCGTCCCAGAGGTCTTCGCAAATCTGCACACCGAGTTTGACCTCTTGGCGTCCAATCTTGAGTGAAACTGGTTGAATCCGCTCAGGCTCTAATGGCGTGAAGTATCTGGCTTCATCAAACACGTCGTAAGTGGGAAGCAGCGTCTTATGGATGATTTTCAATATGGAACCATTTTGAATTACTGCCGCGGAATTGAAGAGATCCTCATCGTCATAGTCCACGAATCCAACTACGGCTATGATCCCCTTAGTTTTCTTCACAATTGCATCTAGAGATGCTCGGTTTGCTTCTAGAAAAGATCGTTCCAACAGAAGGTCTTGCGGAGGGTAGCCAGCCACTGCCATCTCAGGAAACACAACGACATCTGCATCCTGTTTCTTGGCATCGGAGAGAAACTCAAGGATCTTGGCAGCATTACCCGAGAAGTCGCCTACAGTCGGATTGATCTGAGCCATAGCGATTTTCATGGTACCTCACCACTCTCAGAAACTGACTGCTGAAAAAAGCCTTTTGTGGTGTCCCATTATTACAACTCTTGCCTCCTAGAGAAACCGGCAGGCATAAACCACCAAGGGCTTAGCACTAGGAGATTGATAGCATCCCATATCCTAAGTTCGATGTATGGGCGGAGGACTCGTCTGAAATGAGAACACCTGAACTCCGGAAGACCATTCTCAGAATGGCAGGAACGCATGATTTCTATGGGTATGAGATTCACCAGATGCTCCATGAAAAAGGGATCAAGGTGGGAATTGGTCGCCTCTATGCGATACTCGGTGAAATGAAATCAGATGGACTGCTTCATGATAGTTGGGAGAAGAGCGACTCAGGTCCCAAACGCAGAGTATACCGTATTTCTCCCAAAGGCGGAAAGGAACGAGAGATGATTCTCAAGGACGCGATAAGGACGGTTCATGACTTCTATATTGAATACCTCTTGGATTTGCCACCAGGATTCAGCGCCTTCAACAGAATAGCTGAGCTCCTTACCAAGGGGACAGGAGAGGAAATCAATATTGGCTATGCAGCACCAACGATATCGAGCTCAATGAAACGATTACTGCTAAAACTCAAAGAGAATCGCCCGAAAGCGAATATCTACGTCTTCTGTCCCAAGA
>JBHLQS010000135.1:0-7816 GCA_048883405.1 Candidatus Thorarchaeota archaeon | reverse complement strand
TACTCAACGGTCGGGGTCTGGGTCAAGTTCCAACGAGTATAGACCTCATACGCGTCGGTCAAATGATCTCCGTCTGTATCTTGTGTGAATGGATCTGTACCGTATATCTTGACCTCTTCATAGTCGGTCAAATCGTCCCAGTCTGTGTCCGGCCAGAAGAGGCTTGTGCCTAGCTCCCATTCCTCGCCATCCAAAAGCCCATCGAAATCTGTATCGGGTATGACCGGGTCGGAGCCTATGGTCTGGACCTCGAGTTTATCGTCGGCTCCGTCGCCGTCCGTGTCCACCTTCTGCCAATCGAGGCCAGGTATTTCTTTTTCATATTCGTCCGAAAGCCCATCATTGTCAGTGTCAAACCCTACTCCGGACTCATTGTACTCCGTTGTGCCCTTCGAAGGGCTGAGGTCCCAGGGGCCGCCTGGCTCCCAGGTCCATGAGTCCCCTTCCTCGAAGAACAGGAAGCGGAACGTGACCTCTACTGTGAATAACAGCCGTAACGTTATCTTCATGGGCGCTGACGACGCAAAATCTTGGAAGAACGTCAGTATGATCTCCATTGAGAGATCGATTATGATTGCCACAATAATGAGGTCGAGAGGGATGTGAACAGTAATGCCAAATGTGATGGCGAGAGTGAGGGTTGAGACCTCTGGTGCCGTCGCTGAAGCCGCCTTCTTTACAATGTCCAGCTCCACGGCTAACATGAAGATGATCTTGATCATGTCGAGGCCAAGAAACTCCATTATTGCAGCCAGAGCGCCGCCACCCAGTCCAGCGGTGAAAATGTCAATGAGCGTGAACTCCTTGCTCAACGTTATCTTGATGTGAAGGCCCCACTCGACCACTTTCATGAAGTCCTCGAACGCGAACATGCCGTTCTTGAACGTGAAGAGGTTGAGGACAAACTTGGCGCTGCCTTCAAAGGCCAGGTCAAGCCCCAGAAGGCTTAGAAGCGTGCCCATGATTGCGTTCTTTGAAGAATCGAAGCCACCAACTCCTAGTTCAGCATAGAACTGTGGTGTGATCTCAAAGAATGAAAAGATGACTTGGAAGAAGTCACCCACGTCATCGATAGAGAATGTGCTGCGGGCATCGAATATCAGACTGGCAATCAGGTCAAACAATGGTGAGAGGTCGATATCGAACTCAACACGGATGCCCAATGCAATGCTGAGATCAAAGAGTGACCAATCGCCTAGACCAATGGGCAGAGTTGTGGAGTAACCAAGCAGGTCTGTGATACCAGCGAAGAGTTCCTCGATGGTGTTCTCAAGGTCATCGAACACCGGATTGAGTAGTCCGCCCAACCAGTCGAAGAGCTTGCCCACAAGCCACTTCACGCCTCCCGTGAAGATGTCCTTGACTTCCATGAAGAAAGTGAGCAGCTCACGAAGGGTATTGGAGTCGAAGATGCTGTGCATCAGAGGTTCTATGATATTGAATATCTGATTCACGGTCTCCTGAGGACTTGGCATGGTCTGAGGGTCTAATCCGAAGGCCTTGGGGAAGAACTGCTGTAGAAGTTTCAATACAGGGTCCAATGGGACATCATCAAAGTCGGGGATTGTCCCTAGAAGCATTCCTGCAGACATGAGGAGTCCTTGCATGATGCCCTGGAATGACTGACCCTTTGCCTCCTTGATGAGATTGATGACACCAGCCGCAATCTCCGACAGCATCTCCAATTCATCTTGATAGCTGCTGAACACGTTCGATGTGTCCATGAAGTCTATGGCCTTCATGACCATGTCAGGAATGGAGCCAAGCTCTGATTGAAAGTCAGAGACCGTCTTGCCTACGAAGTTCTTGAGAGCATCGGAGTCAGACACCATGGCAATGATGCCAAGAACCGGGCCTACGAGTTCGTCTATAGCTTCGCCCAGGTCCTGCATCTGAGCAAGGGAAGCATACCCGCCATGAGCATATCCAAACTCATTGATCACACCGTGGGCAATCTCAAGAATGTCTGGCAGCTGATTCTTGTTGAATCCTTCATTGTGAAAACCAGCAATCAGAGTGATAATGTCAACTATCAGATTCTTCTGGTTGGTTGTGACAACACCTGATACAGCGCCATCAACAATTGTGAGCAGCTCGGATTTGAAAGCATTCACATCTGATAGTGCACCCTCACTATAGGTCTTGACCACTGTGAGCAAACTCTGAGCAAAGGAATCAGCGCTCTGTGTGAGTCCTGAAGGGATGAACTGATTGAGCATGTCGATGACTAGCTGCATCATCGTGGATGCTTCATAAGTATCAACTAATTCTACTGCAGTTAGAGCCATCTCGATAACTGCCATAAGATTCGAAATTGCAGTTTCCAGACCGGTGGTAGAGAAGATGGAGCTGAATAGGTCATCTCCCAACTCTGTGATGAATTTGACATAGTCTCCACTGGTCAGGAAGGTGACAGTAGCAGTGACGAAGTTGACCATTCGGGGGAGTAGTGTATTGATTTCAGTGCCTGAGAGGCCTAGAGTCGCTGCCAGTGTCTTATTCATGACTCCTTTTAGCGCTCTGTTTGTGAAGAAGCCAAAGATTGCATCGAAGACCCCTTTGCCTTCAGAAACTACCTCACTGACCATGTCCCATAGTCCATCGTTCACTCCAAGAATGTCAAAGAGAAAGTCAGTGACCTCTTCAGGGATGATATCAGGCAGTAACGCCACAACAAGATCCCATACAATCTCGAGGATATCGCTGATGTCCCCTCTAAGATTAAACAGAGCTTTCAGCATGATATTGAGGTAGTCCTTAAACTCCTCGATGAAGGGGAATTCTGATGCAAGGGCTTCGACCACGGACTTGAGAGGTGAGTCCATATCAAAGTCGCTCACAATCCCTACAATTGGCTCTATCACTTCGAAGGCAGACTGGATTGATTCGATTATGTTGGTCGGAATTGTAATCTCTGTCTGTCCTTCGCCAGCAAGGACTTCAAGAAGGATGTCGATGATATCGCCGATTGGACCATTCAATGCTGAGAAAAGAGGAATTTCTCCTAGACTGAAGTCACTCGAGGTGACCTCTGCGGGGGAACATAGACGTATGGCGGGAGAGAAGTCCTCGGGAAGATCATCGAGAGGAACTTCTGCAAGAGTCCCGTCATCCTGCATCTCATAAGCCGCAGGTCTAATAGTCGGAGCATGTCGTTCCCACATGTCTGCTGTTCTCTCAGCGAGGGAGAATTTGTCCTCCTCGCCGACGAGATCAACAGGCTCCAGAGTGCGCCTCACAAGCGTTTCCATATTGTCCCCATACAACTTGACAGCCATAGAACGAATGTCCTTTCCAGCATTCTCATAGGCGCTATTCACATGAGCCCGCTGTTCGACGATGTCTGCAACAGCCCATATGTCGTAGAGAATCAGTAGCAGTCCGTCAACTTGCTCAACATTGCTGTGATGGATATTCTTGTCAAGGGAAGATAGCTTTGGTGCCAGGGAGAAGGTGTTCCCAGTACCAACCACATGCTGGGTCGACCAATATTCATTCAACAGCTGATAGAACTGGCGCCATTCCATATTCCTATCTTCAAAGACAACATGGCCCAGATCCGTGTTGAGCACATAGATTGCTATCCAAGGAGCATCATTCAGTCGCGCTTCGACGATGGTGTATGATGATGCAGGTATTAATTCAACATAATTCAGTCTGAATGCCAGTATCTCATATACTGCTTCAGCAACTGCTGACAATATCTCATCATTAGGGTCATAAAAGATGTAGATAGGGTCAAGGTCGTAGCCCTCAAATGGCTTTGGGAAGATTTCCTTTTCCCGATCAATCATCTGACCAGCCCAAACGGCCTGCGGGATATAGCCAACAAGCATCAGTGTCACAAAAGCAAGAGAAAGAAGTTGAATTCTCAATAATCTCTTATTCACGTGCCCATGCACCTCCTCTCAAGACGCCCGAGAAGAGCAACAGGGGTCAATCATGCATAGCCGTGGTGGCTTCCCCAGCGAACCTTAAATCCAATAGGAGCTTGCGGGTGCATGCGACATTTCTCTCCCTTTTCGGCCGCCCAGCGAATATGCAAAGGGATGCAAATCAACGATATAATATTTCCCTATTTTCCGTCAGCAAAATGGTGTTTGAATGAGACCCCACTCCGGTTTGGCGCCACCATGATACGCAGCGAATAGAAGAAGGGGTGCTGGCACTGTCATGATTAAAGCAAGAAATGCTCATAGCCAAAGCCCCATATTGTATAGTATGGATTTCCCAGAGGATGACAGGTCATATGAGGAGATGATTAGAGTCATTTCACCGCCGCATTGTGCAAAAGGGCCCCTCAGATGTGAGGCATGTGCCGAAGCTGCTAAGACCAAGGTCATTTGTTTGGTCAGAGTATATTTCGATCCAGGGCAATTTGCACGACCAATAATGGAACTGGAAAGAGATGGAGACACATCATATTACGAATTTGATGTCGTCAGACGATTCGAAACCGAAGCTGAAGCAATAAAATATGCATTAGATAATGGAATCGAAGACATTGAGATCTAGGTCGAATAACTACCATTTTCCTCTCATCATTTAGGAATCAGTTATCCAGATTACTGGAAAAGAGATACGAATTGGCCAAGAAACCGTTTATGAGGCCATACAGAGAGTCTGAACGAAGCAAAACGTTTTTCCGTGCTCCCTCATGCCTATCCAAGTTACATCCCCAGCGAAAGACCTTAATGCATGTCGAAATTCAAACCAGATGACAAGCATTCGCAGTCGAGGGAGTCCCCACCCCCACTTGGGATGGCAAGTCATGGAGTCAGATTAGATGCGCGTATATCTAGATGCAAACTTCTTCATCAGTGGTTTCAGCAATCGACCAAAAGATGTCTTCATTGTGAAGGAGGCAGCTGATAAAGCAGGAATGGAACTCTGGGTCACCCGTCAGGTCTTTCAGGAGCTCAGATGGTACCTAAGGAGAGAGGCAGAGCAAATCGTGCAGATTGACGAAACTCTCTCAAAGGACATCAAGGAGCTTATTGAAAGCATCAATAAGCCTGAGAGCGCCCTTCCGCAACACAATGATATGTCACTCATTCTCGGGGCGATGAGAGCCAAGAAGTCCAAGATTGTCACGAGTGACTTGAAGCTGCTCAACACAATTCAGGACATTCAAGTCGATGTGGAAGGACTGGTCGGTTCGGCTTTTGTCTTGGAATTGATGGAATCAATCGACGATGAGGAGCTAAAGCAGAAGCTGTCAGTACTTCGTGAGAGAATCTACGGAGAGGAAGTGAGATACAGCATTGCTCGTCAGGAAGCATATGACCCAGTGACAAGAATCAGGCTCATAGAAGAACACGCAATGCGAGTGTTGAGAACAGTCAAGGCACCAGCTGCGGGGCTCGACAGACAGCTTTCCAGGGGACAGCCACTCTTCATCCTTGATTTCCTTGAGGATATAAAAGCTGGAATTCCTACTATGTTTGATGACTTCAGGAATGGCAAATACGACACCTTGGCTAAAGAGATTGAAGCAATTCAAAATGAGATCGAACGACTCCTTATAGTTTCAACTCTCACGAACGATTCGGACACTCATTCGAAGCTTGTTCACCATGCATCGGACCTGACACTGTTTCTCTACTACCTGGAGATGATTTGTCACCTTTACCGAGGAACCAGGAAGGGTATTGAAGAAGCACTGGCAATCTCTGATGAGTCATTCAGGCTCCTCATGTTCGCTGGGGTTTCCAACGATGAACTCAAGGCAAGTGTGTTCTTCGTGCGAATTGTTCTGGCTATGATCCGCGAGGATTATGATGAGATAGATTACTATTACTCCCTCTACGACTCGATGATTCGGAGAGTAGGCCTCGAGGACATGATTGAAACCTCTGAAGGTCTATACGTCATCATGCAAGTCTTGAGAGAGTTCATGGGTGGCTTCTCTCTCACGAAAAGCAAGCTCCAATACCCATCAGCCACTCTTAGATTATTGAGCGACATCGCAAAGCATGCAATTCAATTCGATGAACATGACAACGCATGGCAATTGGTTGTGACTTCATATAAAATCGGCGTTGCTTATGGCAAAGAAGAAGGAGCTCTTGCATCCTTCCTCATGCTTTACAAGATCTCATCATCATCGCATGACAGATTCAAGCCTGCCTTGGAAAAGATAGCCGAACATGCTCTCAAGATGTTTGTAAAGAAGGGCTGGGACACATCAAGAATAACTCCAATCCTAAACGAGATTCAAGGCAATTTGCCACCAATAGAAGACATGACTACCAAGGAGCCTATTGATTTGGAAGAGCTGCCCGATGAGATTTGCAGTTGGATGGATGTCCTGTCAGTCGAAACAATAGGGAGTGGTACAATGCTTGTCGTTAGGAATGAACAGCTTCAGGTCAGAATCGGGATAGACATCATGAATCAACCTGAGCTTGGAAACTTAAAGACAGGGCATAAGGTAGCGCTCACTGGCGGGAAGTTTAGCGTAGCGAATGCAGATCCGGAAATCGCAAACCAATACGCGGTCATGCTCATTATAACTCCTGGCGAGGATTCAGAGATCTCCTATGAAGGAGAGTATGGTTTCAGCTGGCTCAAAATCGCAGAGCCTGAACCTGAAGTATAATCTATGCATATTGGATGTGTGAAAAGTGGACCCAGTAGTAGCTCTAGTCATTCTTGGTGGAGTGATTTTTGCTTCTTGGTTCAACTACATTCTAAATCGCGCTCCTGGATCGGACCCTGATGATTTCCTTGTCGGGCCTCCAGCACTTGAGATACGATGTGACTGCTTCATCAATACCATGATAGTAGGCGGTATTGCCGTGCTCGCGATGGCATTAATGTCATCCTTCTTTATTTCAAGGACAGAGCTCTACATTGTAGGAATCGTGTCATATATGGTCATAACTCTGGCAGGTGTATATGGGAGGAAGAAACGACATGAGGACTGGAGGGAGCTTGATGGCATTCTTAAGAGGTCTGTTCCCAAATCACGCAATCCCATACGAAGGGATCGGTTAGACATGATGTTCAGGGATTATGATGATGATGATGAAGACTAGTGTGAAATTCAATTAGTCTCAATCTTGTCATCTTTCAGATTTGGCAATTTCACTGCCAATATCATAACATCTCCGCCATTAGGCGTTTCAAACCAATGACGCTCACCGGGTTCAACTAAGACTACATCTCCTTCATCCAAGTCAAAAAGAATCTCGTCAACACCCATTCTTGTTGGATTCATAATCATAAAGGCTTCATCGAGCTTCCCATGGGCATGAGGCGTAGTCTTCATCTCTGGTGGAATCCGGACAAGAATAAAACCGGCACTCTCTATTGGGTTTGTTAGAGCAACATCTGCAACGTATTTGACTCCGTATCCTGCTCGACCCTTCAATTCCACTTCAGATGCTTTGTATACCTTGACCATCTCAATCAGGGAGGCACATGGCGATACGGCTGATTAAGGTTATCTTCTAGAACAAGACATCCATGACCCATAGCTATTTTTTCGTTTTTGAGAATGCGAGTCTGTGAATCGCCCTTCAAACGAAATCCCTGACGGTGCCAGAGTCACGTACAAGGCTTTAGTTCTTGGAGCGGATTCGGCTCTGCAAACGGGATTCCTCAATATTGCTGCGGAAGGTACGGTAGCTTATCAGCTGCATTCAACAGTTGGAGTAGGCATCGGGGTATCCAGGACTAGACTAGGCGATGGCCGAGAAGCTGTGCTCCAGTTGTGGGCATTGCCCACAACAGAAAGGTTTCCAGGCCTCACTCAAACATTCATGCGAGGGCACAGGGCAGCGATAATAGTGCTCAGACCTGAAGAAGCTGA
>JBHLQS010000134.1:0-7893 GCA_048883405.1 Candidatus Thorarchaeota archaeon | reverse complement strand
GCATATTTGGTTCCGACAACCCTCGCGATAGTGACTATCCGGGAATTAGCGATAACTGGAGTCATGAACCTGATAGGATTCTTGTCGACATTAGCCGGGCTGGGACTCATCGGGCTCTTATTCTGGATTCTAGGAATAGGGTCATTTAGCTACGCCGAGAGGTGGTCGAGGCAACGAGGACATATGGGAGGGTTCTGAGATGACTGAAACGACAGAGGTCAAGAGATCAATCATCTTCGAAAAGATGTGGAAGAGGGAAGGCTTGCGAGCAGAGCTAAGGGCAGCCAACGCGCTAGCCATCAAGCAGTGGAAGGTTGAATTCAGCTATCCGCTCAGCGTGCTTTGGTTCATCGTAATGCCCTTCCTTTGGTTTATTCCTCTTCTACTTACCGGAGTTGCTGTAAGTGGAGGGACAGAGTCGACATTCCTCGAGGGGATGGTTGGCACAGGTGACTGGTTAAGCTACGTCGCAATAGGCAATGCATATGCCGGTCTAGCTATCAGTTTAATGTGGGGTACAGGATTCGCTCTCCGTCGAGAACAGAATGTGGGCACTCTAGAAACCCTGATGTCAACACCGATGGGCAAAGGAACTCTTGTTTGGGGGTCTACACTCCATAATCTACAACATGGAGGTCTCGGAGTGATTCTCCAGCTAGTAGGTTCTGTTCTCATATTTGGAGTGCAGCTCGATATGTGGGGAGTGCTTCCAGCTCTTGGAGTAGTGGCTTTGTCTATCATAGCGATGCAGGGGCTCGTCTTCACTGTTGTCTGTATCATCCTATTAGCCAAACAGGCATGGATGGTAGTCGAGCTACTGTCAAGTGTATTGTTCTTGGTAGCTCCGATGTCCTACCCAATTGCAGTGTTGCCACCCGTTCTCCAGTACATATCAGTGGCATCTCCATTGACATGGAGCGTAGAGGGCTTTCGGGGATTCCTCTTGGGGGCCCTCGGTGGCTCTCTAGTGGCGAATGCAATCACTGCGCTCATGATATTGGATGTGATCTTCCTACTCCTAGGTGTGCTCATGTTCAGATATACTGAGAGGTATGTCAGAAGAAAAGGCGCACTCTCGCAGTTCTAGAGAGAATTCAAAAAAGAGATAGACTGGCAAGGAGATTGGTTTCCTTGCCATTTCATTTCCTAGGCTGATTTGTAATCAGTCCTGTCTTATATCAGTCCTTGAACTTCTTGACATAGATGACGTAGACAACGATTATGACACCAACGCCCAATCCAACTGGCAGGGCAATAGAGCCTAGGATCGCTAGAATGTCGGGTCCAACTGGCGATATCTCAGGAAGTTCCAGCATATGTGTCACCATAGGAGTGATCTGTATCCACAGGAATCCGTCTGTTGCTAAATTCCTCATAGTATAGATCTGAAGATGGGAAACCTCCGATATTGCTCCGAACTGGAATGATATGTCTGGCAGACTCCCAGTTAGAGCGTCATTCAAGTCATTCCAGACAGTGTCATGAGAACGTCCGTCCACTTCGCTGAAGAGAGTCGCTTGGAACGTGGTGATGTCCCCGGTTCGAATGGATACATTATACCATGTTCCTTTGGTAGTGTTTAGGTCCACACCGTAGTACTCGACAGTATTTCCTGGTAGTGGCAGTGTGAAGTTGTATGAATCCACCGTGGAAGCTACATCCAAGGATGTAGTGTCACTATAGAATGTGCTGAGTCTATTCACCCATTCAATTGTAAGATTCACAGGATAGTCTTCGTAATGGTTTGTCGCACCTACCGTGTTGTTTGCCACATCGTACGCACAGATTCCCACAAACGCCAAGTCATCATGCCAGATTCTAGATCCCAGCATGTAGGTCACATTGTTCGGATCTGAAGGATTTGTCATCAACGATGACCCATCCCACCAATTTGCCAAGTCGACGTTCAAGTTGGCCAGAGTAATGTCAGACAGGTCTCTCACTGTTATATCAAGTGATACAGTGACATTGTCATGGTTTTCCAGATATAACGATAGATTGTACAACTGAAAGACACTTGTTGGAACATAGAATCCACCTAAGCGGACTATATCTGCTTCTGCTTCGGTCGTTATGGGGCCCAAGTTGAATTCAATCCACTCATTCACACCACTGGCAACCCCAATTTCGACCATATAGTTTCCTGCAGGCATGTAGTAGTCTGTGGCACCAGCAAGACTGGCTGCATCGGTGATGGAACGTTCGACACGATATCCGTCGTCATACTCCGCCACAGTTCTAATGGTGAAATCGCCTCCGCCAGCAGTAGAGTTCACCCTAAGAATCGAGTCCTGCTCAAGGGTCAATCGATAAGCCCTAGTGTCTGTTGTGCTGAAGTAGTTCTCGATTTGGAACTCCTGGTTCACAGGAAGAGGGGTATCATCAATTGCTCTATGATACAATGTGTATTCTATGTTGTCACCCCCCATGACAGTGACGTAATGCGTGTCACCGATGTAGTTGTAAACACCGGATGTGGGGGAGCCAATAGCATCCACATATCGCGAACCGCCATCATATCCGTACTCGTAAGAATCACTGGTGAAGAATATGGCGGGTGGCTGAGTTATGCCCACGAACATCTCAGGATAGTTGTATGAATAGCTGAGGGATGCAAGACTATCTGGCGACCAGAACTTGTAGGTGTGAGCTGTAGGAGCCAGTTCTTTATGGACGAGACTGCCAGTTTCATCATTTAAGACTATTTCACCAGTGGGCAATTCTCCTGTGATAACCTCGTCTATCCCAATCCTCTGAGGCGACACTGCTGTTGGAAGTATGTCGAATAGAGTATTGAGCGTCGCTCCAGGAGTTGCTTGGAGAATGACGAGATATGTTCCATCAATCGATGGATCGAATGGAATCAACACTATATCACCGTTGGATCCGCTTGTCGAGGCCATGAATCGCCCTTCCGGGTCTACAACACTGACACTCCATGACACATCATCTTGTCTACAGTCTACTGTCAGATGCACAAACTCTTGTCCAGTGACTGGAAGTGTTCCGAAGTATACAGAATCCCGTTCAATCATGACTGGAGTATGTTGACCAAAGGCCAATGAGAATGTCCTTGTTTCCAGCGTAGTATTAACAACTACTCCGCTACCGTCAGAAGCTGTGAAGTCATAGAAATTCGGGAGCCGGGTAGGATTTCCGTATGTACCTGTTGCGAAGCCTTGGTAATTCATCCAATAGAATGGAGAATTGGCTGGTTCAGAACCTGAAGCCTGAGTACGCGCCCAGCCATTATTGTCGTACGAGTATCTATAGTAATCAAGATCCTCATTCAAATGAATAGTGGCACGAGATACATGGTTCAGCGGGTCTGGCTCAAGATACAGATATGTGTGATTATTCGTTCCGTAATTGAACGCCTGATTGTATTTCTCGATGACAATCTGCGTCTGCAGTGCAGCGACGGGAGTGATTTGTGATCCCATCAGAAATGCAAAGGCAATTGTCACCCCTAACATTATTCTTCGATTGATGTGCTTCATGGCACATCCTCACCTCTGCCAGAGAATTTGTGCTCCTATTGTTATGAATAAACGTTGTATCTTGTTGGGGCAAAGTGGTGCAAGCTTCGCTTCTTTCTCAGTTACTCAGCGTCGCGCTGATAGAGGTTCATCTTATCGTAGTAAGTGTAGAAGCTTCGAGTTATGTCGCCAAATTCATCCCAAATAATACGTGTGATTCTGCCAAACTCAGGAGGAGTCACTCCAAAGACTTCTTTTCTCGCTATGCGTTCTCCAATCAAGCGTCTAGCCCGCATCATCTCGCTCTTCGATATTGCGAATGCTTTTAGTGTATTCAACGCCTTGGCTACTGATCTTTCTCTGAACGCGAAGAAATACTTCAGCACCTCTTTGAAAAACTGCTCTGACGGAACTTCGAATTTCGGTGCCACTCCCTTGAGCTGGAGGAGGGCGGCATCTACATTGGGAGATGGATGGAACTTTGTCTTCGAAATCGTGTGTAGAAGCCTTGCTTCTGTTCTTCTTGCCGCTTGTACGCTGATACGACTATATCCGGAATCGCGGGGTTTTGCTGCGATTCGCCTAGCTAATCGCTCCTGGCAAATGAGAATGGCAAGATCGAAGTCATAGTCCATTAGCTTGAATAGGATTGGAAGGGCGACCCTAAATGGCAGGTTTGACACCACTTTGTTGAAGATTGGGAAATCAATAGTCAATGCGTCATCGAATACAACTTCTAGATTTGGAGAACGCTTCTGCAGCTTCGCAAGAATATCGCGAAATTGAGTGTCTATTTCAACAGCTATTACTCGTTTAGCCTTTCGTGCAAGTGCTTCGGTCAATATGCCTATGCCTGGTCCAATCTCAAGTACTATGTCCTTCTTCCGTACCTCGGCAAGAGAAATCTCCCTGTCAATCAGGCCTCGGTCTATGATGAAATTCTGACCGTGTTCTCTGTCCGGTACAATGCCGTATTTTCTGAGAATTGAACGAACCTTGACATGAGACGCCTTCTTGGGCTTTGACACGCAACTCACCTACTCATGAACCAGTTTGGCTGCACCCTCGTGGTAGACTCGCATTCGGTTTCCGCGTAAGGCTCCAATCAGTGTAATGTTCCCTTTCTCGGCAACCTTGACTCCTGCATCAGTTGCAACCGATGATGATACTAGAAGAGGTATGGATGACCAAGAACATTTGGAAACAACATCTGCAGTGAGTCGGCCGCTGCTGAATAGGAGGCATTTCCTGAAGTCCCTTGATTGTGCTGCTGCTAGCCCGATGCACTTGTCAACAGCATTGTGTCGTCCTAAATCCTCTGCTATTATTCGCGCTTCTCTACCTATCTCTTGAATGAGGGCCGCATGAGTGGCACCAGTCCTCTTATGGACCTCTTGTACATCTCTCATCCCAGAAGATATGGACAAAATCAGGTCTGGCTCAACCTCCAGTTTGAAATCAAGTCGTGGTATCTCTCCGCCAGTACGAAGAGTCCTAAGCATGTCTGGAGCTGAGCACTCTGTTGTCACTACACGTCGTATACCAGGTGAGTCAGCCTTTCTTGCATCAACTCCATTCATTAATTTGACACTACATCGATTGTTTACAGTTTTCACTGAGGCGATGTGACCCGGTTGGTCAACAATTCCGGAAGACAGGAGAAAGCCAACGGCCAGCTCATTCTCCAAGCCTGGAGTGCATACAAAAGCCGCGATGAAAACATCATCTAGCCTTAGCTCTAGTGCCGTTTCTATTGCAATGGCATCCTCTTCTGCTAGCCGCCTTCCTTCCTTGTAGAGAACCGTTGGTAGCATCCTGTATTCACGCATACGAGAACCACCTGAGATATCGAGGTCACTGTAGAGAAATCGAGTCATGCAGCAGATAAACCCAGAGGGTATTACATATTTCACATGTTCAAAGCGTACTCGTGGCATTCCTTCAAAAGATAGTATCCATTGTATGCCAAATCGCGGAAATCATTGCGGCTAGTATAGCCAGATATAAACAGCCGCCAACCAGCCATATAGAATGCTCTATAGAGCCGTTCCATATCATTCAAATTCATGTCCAGCAGTTGAGCACATATCTTAGTTCGATTCCAATTCCAAACCTCGGCTGGATCTTGATATGTCTGGGTTATCACTCGTACGGGTGATGGTGAAACTCTCCACAGCATACGTCTGATCATTGACCAGAAGTCGAAACCAGCTCTGTCCACAGCACTCATGACGACTTCATAGAGATAATCCTTCAGCTCAACTAGGTTCCCTAAGTCGATATCCCTGATAGTATCATCTGAGGGAATCTCCGCAGGCTTGGGATCTCCTATCATTGGTTGTACTGCATCGACCTTAGGCATTACAAACCATTTCTCTCCCCGGAACGGATTGATATGCACTAGCTGGCTGCGTGGAAAATGAAGGGGCTCTGGTTCTAGTTCAAAGAATCGATCTTCATATCGTTTGGAGAAGCGCATTGCAGCCTCGAATCTGTCCTTGCAACCAAGGAAAAGGTCCTCCTCATCTTTGAGAAGGATGTGGATATCAACATCACTGAGTACTGGCACATAATCAATTGGGGAGTCCCAGTTCTTCATTGATGACCCCTTGGAATAAACATAGTCAATGCGTTCTCCAAGTTCATCCTTCAGCACCTCAATCCACGATTGGAGGCATATCCTGATATCATGGCGTGCCTTCTTATGAAGAAGGTCAAAATCGGTCATAGGTCACCGGAGGGTCCGGCAGATGAAAACGCTTCCGCCTCACGGGAGTGGAGCCATACCCTTAATTGCAGGTTGGACTTCAACGGAGAATTGCAAGGACGAGCGATGACGCAATGATAGACCAAGGACAGCAATCTATAGTAACCGGCATCGAAATGCCCGGTCCGTATAAGATTGTGGCAGCAACAAGCTTTGGTGTGTTCCTGAGCGCTCTTGACTCCTCGATTGTGAACGTTTCATTAGTGACAATGGCAACCACCCTGAGCGTCGAGATGGCTGAGATTCAGTGGGTTGTCCTCTCATACCTCTTGATTATGACCTCATTTATGCCCCTTATGGGTAAGTTTGGGGATAGGTTCAGTAAGACAAAGGTCTTCCAATGGGGAATGATCTTCTTTGTGATTGGATCACTATTCTGTGCTCTTAGTCCAACCCTTCAATTCCTGCTTACTTCAAGGATATTCCAAGCTTTTGGCGCAAGCATGATGTCAGCTAATGGATTGGCTTTAGTCACCTACTTCACCACCCCCAAGAATCGAGGAAGAGCTATAGGATTGAGTTCCATTGTCCTGGCTGCTGCCCTAGCTCTAGGTCCAGTCCTGGGGGGTTTTCTTAGTGAATTCTTTGGATGGCAGAGTATATTCCTCATCAACCTGCCAATTGGCGTTGTAGGATTCCTTGTTGTCTGGGCGACTATCCCAGAAACTGAATGCGTGCATGAGGTGAAATTCGACACAGTTGGGGCACTGCTTTTTCTGACCTTTCTATTCACACTGATCTTCAGTGTTTCTATTGTAGGAGCAATTCCAGTATTCCCTGACTTGATATTACTCCTTGGAATTTTCCTTGTTTCTTTCATAGCATTCATCATTAGAGAGAGGAGCTTTATCACGCCCATAATCCCGATGAATGTCCTGGCTGATAGACGGATATCCACGAGTATATTCTCAGCTCTTCTTGCTTACATGTCTCTTGTGCCTGTGTCATTCCTTTTACCCTTCTATCTCCAAGATGCGAAAAGCTTCACGCAGGTTGCTACAGGCTTTGTACTTGTAGCACATCCATTAGTTATCTCAATAGTGGGACCGTTCTCAGGATTTATTTCAGAGAGAGTCAGAGCAAGGACTCAGACTGTTGTAGGTCTCTTTGCCCAATTCATTGGTTTGGTTTTCTTTGGAATGGCTTTGGCTGGTATTCAGCCAATGCCCAATCTTACTACAATTCCATGGGTGTCTCTAATTCTACCAGTGCTTGGAATTGCGATTCTTGGATTTGGTCTATCCTTCTTCAGTGTGGCAAATAGCAATTTCATTATGACTTCGACACCCCGGGAATACATGGGCGTAGTGAGTGCGCTTACAAACATCGCTCGAACAACTGGGTTCTCGATAGCAACAGCTCTTGTGACTACAGTCTTCTCATTGAATTTCGCGGCTATCAATACCACTGGGGCTGCCTCCGGCCCCGTTTATGTTAATGCATATACACTAGCATTCCAGCTCACTGTTTGGACACTAGCAATACTTGCGGTAATTGGTATTATCATCTCATTGTTCAGAGGTCTCAGTCCAGCTGAGGTTGAAGAAGATACTGCACAAGAAGCCGCCGAAATTTAGAGCCCAAATGCATCAGCAATTGTAAGCACTCGTCTTCTGAAGTCAGGATGGCTCAAAGCCATCAGGTTCT
>JBHLQS010000133.1:0-7911 GCA_048883405.1 Candidatus Thorarchaeota archaeon | reverse complement strand
TGCTCTGGATCAAATTCTATCTGGCATGCCTCAGCATGACCAGTCCTTCCTGTGGAAACATCTTTGTACGTAGGATTATCTGTGTTTCCGCCTGTATAGCCAGATACAACCGAAGCTACACCTTTGAGTTGCTGGAACACGGCCTCAACACACCAAAAGCAACCTGCTGCAAACGTCGCGGTTTTCATACACTATCTAAGTGGCAAATGCAAATCAATAGCTAGGAAGAGGCACATCACCTCTCTGCCAGTCAACCTAGGTTCCTTAATTTGAACCAGTGTTCAATGAAGAGAATGCCAAGCAGAAGGTCACCAGCGACGAAAGCAAGTACCAAGATGGATGCCTCTCCGATTATGAAGTAGTAGAGGCCCACGACAAAGATCATGACCTTCTCGAATATCACAACGGGAATGAATGCCCGGCTGACCTCGAAGTTGATGCTGATGACATAGAGAAGTAGTCCCACCACGAATACCAACAGGAAGAAAGAGTCGGCCCATAGCAGTGTCGGGGGAGGAGGCACATCACCTGCTAGGGAGAAATAGGCAATATCAATTCTAGGCAGCAATACAAAAGAGATGGCCAGTATCATGTTCCAGAGGGCTGCTAGTTTGAACAACAGACTGTGATATCGTTCTCTGTCCATGGAATTTGCACCTTTGCAGCTTCTGCAGAAATTGTGCATATAACTCCGACGACTCCAACGAAGGAAGTTCCTATATGGAGAGGTACTTCTCGGCTCAGTATGCAAATCAAACCTAATTACACTGGTCGAGGAATCACGAACCTGATGAGCTCTATTGGATCAGCCGTTGGCACAGAAAGCCCATATCCAGAGTTAGCGGAAACATGGCTATCAGGAATAGAAGAGTTTAGGAATATAGTTCTGATGGCAGTTGATGGTTTGGGGTATGACTTCCTGAAGAAGCATGGAAGAGGCACATTACTTGCATCATCAATGAAAGGTTCGCTCACTTCGGTGTTTCCACCATCAACGGGTTCTGCGATAACGACCTTCATCACGGGATTGCCGCCGCAACAGCATGCTATAACGGGATGGCATGTTTTTCTGAAAGAATACGGACTGATGTCGCGTATTCTGCCCTTCACCAGCGTTGTAGACTGGAACGTGATAGGCACAGACATTGCCAATGTAATCAATGTTGAATCACTCTTCTGGGATATTGAGCGTGAGCGCATTGTGGTAGCAGGAAAACAGATTGTCGACTCAGAGTTCTCCCTATATACAATAGGCCTCTCAGCAAAGAGAATTGGATACGAAGGACTTCAGAACTTCTTTGAGAACATCGAGGTGGCAATTTCGTCAGCTGAAAATGCGAGCTATATCTACTCATATTGGCCAGAGCTCGACTCAATTGCTCATATGCTTGGGATAGATAGCGTTGACGCACGTGAACATCTGAAATCCCTTGACCAAGCTCTCATGGAATTCGTTGAAAGAATTGAAGGAACTGATACTGCGCTCATTATCACGAGTGATCATGGCTTCAATGATTTGAAGCCCGAGGGTCTTATCAAGACTGGTGATCACCCTGATCTGATGGAGTCCCTCACACTCCCTCTATGTGGTGATACTCGGTCTGCTTACTGTTATGTGAGACCTTCAAGAATCAGAGAATTCGAAGACTATGTCGAATCTGCGCTCAGCCATGCCTGCTCGGTCCACAAGAGTGAGGATTTAATCGATGACAATTGGTTTGGCCTTTATGAGGAGAATCCGAGGCTTGCAGGTCGTGTAGGAGACTATACGATGATCTTCAATGAGGGATATGCTGTCGTCAACGATTTTCCCGGGCAGGAGTCTCAAAATCTTCTAGGTCATCATGGAGGAACTTCAAGCGAGGAGATGAACGTTCCACTCATTGTAATCAAATGCTGATTTTCATTTTTTTATAGGTGCTTATAAGGGTCCAAAAGGACGAGGTCCTGATGTGATGAGCCCGATGTCATGGGGTTTGTAGGCTGTCCCTCGTTGTCATCGGGTCTCTCCTCCTAATTCTCTAAGACTAACTTGAATTGTAAGGCCCATTCCTCTCCTAACAGGAAATTCGCCGCCAGTGGGCTTGCAGCGTCACCCTACGAGAAGACCTGCATGTCGTTCGCAGTTTCCATGTTATTCTTGACTATATCGAGCTCAGAATCCAGATCCAGGGCTTTTTGATAGCACTCAACAGCCCGTTTTATATCTCCCTTCTCTCTCAAAGCAACCCCCAGATTATTCCAGCCACGCGGGTCATCAGGCGCCAGTTCAGTGTATTTCTCAAGTATTGGTATCGCTTCATTCCATTTATCAAGAAACCAAAGAGTAGTTCCATATCTGAATAGAATGTCGGGCTGCTTCCTCTTCACTGAAAGACTTGACTCGTAGAACTCAGCTGCTCTCTCGTAATTTTGGGCATCATAGCAGAGATTCCCAACTGTGTTTATTGAACTGAGAGCTCTAGGATTCAAGTCTATAGCAGCGTTGAGGCTTGTACATGCGGCATTGTACCGGCCAAGCTGGGCTTGGCACATTCCTAGCATCTCCCATACTTCATAGAGGCCAGGATGGGTTTCTAGAATATAGGAGGTGACAGTGAGCACGCTTTGGCAGTCATCAGCTTGGACAGCAGCCTTAGCCATTGCCAGGAGGGTATCCAGCTCAGTCCCCCCTAGTTCAAGATATTTGGTGAAGGTTGCTACTGCTTCCTCATACATCTCTTCAGAGTATTGAAGCATCCCAGCATTCTCAATCGGTTCAGTCCATTCTGGATCGATTTCCATGGCTTTGTTGAAACACTCCAATGCTTCTGCAGACTTCTCAGCATCTTGATAGACTAATCCCAGACGGTTCCATGCCAACACAAATGATTCGTCCATCTCAATAGCTGCCTTAAGGGATTCTGCTGCTGCGTTGAACTCTCCAAACCTCTGAAAATGCTCACCACGACGATACAGGGACATTGCTTCGTCAGATGGGGCATTTGGCATTATAGACCGCTTCCATGAGATATTCGATTATGGATTACTCCTTGGAAGACATGAGGTTCGTTGTCTTTTGAATCCTTATCGGTCATACTATGATATTGAATGAAAAAGGAGGGGATTGTCCACACATTTACGACGCTGCGGACGTTCACCCTCAGCCGGATTGGACGCCTTGAGGATCATGCTATATAGTACCTCCAGAACGTGTCCAATTCTGATACATCTATACCATGCCTTTGCGTTTCATTCTTATTTTCGGAGGCATCCTTCTTGTCAACATCCTCTCCGTCAGAGGACTGGCAAGTGAGATGCTGGTTCTTTACTACTGTCTTGTCGGTTTCTTTTGCCATATTCTCCACCTCTAGAGAGAGACTGCCTGTATTGCAGTCCATTTGTTGCAGGATGACTACGCGAGTCTGTTTAGGATAGACTTGCGGTCATCCGGATTCCGTGTCGCTGCTGACTCACTCCACGTCAATCATTATTGCATGACTGAAGTGATGATAGATGATAGGAGTCGAAGCGGGGACTTGGACTGATGTCTATTCGTATGGAATGGGCATCACATCACACTGTAAACTAGATCCACGCACAATTTAGCTGACCTCCTCGACACAACTATCATGCTAGTTGATAGAAGTCATCCTTAGTGACCTGTGCCTCTGCAGAAGCAGTATTATACCTTTCCAACTACGCCATGTGAAAATGCACATAAGCGCCGCATTGACCATGGAAAGGCGGAGAGGACCGATGACTAAGACAATCATTATCTATGAAAGCATCTATGGAAACACGAAGAAAGTGGCTGATGCAATAGCAGAGGGCATTAGAGAGTCAGGTGAGATTGATTGCACTATTGCCAAGACGGGTGAGGTGCATCATACTGATGACCTAGCGAAATTTGATGCAGTTGTTTTCGGGAGCCCCAACCATAATCAGGAACCATCACGTAACATGCTGAAGTTCATTGAGCGGGCGAGTATTGTTGACCTTGATACCAAAATGGGCGCAGCATTTGACACGTACACTGGTGGAAACAAGGGAATTGCCGTGAAGAAACTGGAACAGGTAATTCGCCAAAAACTACCCTGTATAACATTTGTCATTGATAGCTTTTCAGCTCAAGTGGAGGACAGAAAAGGTCCGTTGGCTGAAGGAGAGATTGATAGAGCTATTGAATTCGGGAAACAGGTGGCCGCTAGAGTTCTAGGCAAGTGATGCAGAACAAGTCTATTGTCTAATCTCATATCGGTCAGCGGCATTCGATAAGGAGCGATTGCCAGAGCTTGTAATGGCGTAAGTATCTTCTATCCCCAAAACTTGGCGACCAGGCGTGATGATTTTTGGCTCACAAGCAAGAACATTGCCCTGCTCCAAGTCAGGACCTTTCGAGTAGAATACAGGCAACTCATCCAACTCAAGTCCAACTCCATGTCCAATGAATGATACTTTGTTATTATCCACGCCCATGAAATTGTCCTGAATTCCGAGCTCGATGCTGAGTTCAATAACTTCGCCATAGAGGTCACCTAGATTGACTCCTGGCTTCATCTTCTTGAGAAAGAGGCTTTTAACTTCTGACAGACTATCAAGCTTGGCATTTAGTTCATCATCGAACTTGCCGCAGATGAAGGTGCGAGTCGTATCAGAATGATATCCTCTCATATTTCCGCATGAGTCGACTAGAAATGGCCGATTTCTGCCAAGCTTCTGACGTGTTGGTCCTAGGGGATATTTCAACGAGAGACCGACTCCGGATACCGGAGTGAAAAAGGTGTTCAATGTAGAACCACTACTAGATACAACATAAGAATAGATCAGCATTTCAGATGTGAAAGACCGCGTTGTGATAAAGCCGGCGTGCCCATTCTCCACCATATAGGCATCTAGACGCATTGATAATGCAATCTCGGTCATTTCAGGAGTAGCTATCTCTGTGCAGTATTCGTAAGATTGGTCGACTATTCTTGCAGCTGCTTCAATCAGTTCGATCTCATAGTCTGACTTCCTTGAACGCATCTCTCTAAGCAATTCACTACCATCAGAGAGTGTGATCCCATCCGCTTTTGATTGAAGAAAGCTCATCAAAGAATAGGGTACAACATCAGCCTCCATCCCTATTCTGGCATCAGACGGTACACTGAGTGTCTGGAATAATTGGGACATACGTCCCATTGGCCTGATTTCGGGTATCAACGAGTATGACTTGACCAAATCGAAGTTGCGCTCAACCAAACGAATTGGTTCGCCCTCAACTGGTATGTAGACAGCACCGCCAGTTCCAATTCCTGAGTAGTAGTATAATTCGACAGTAGTCATCAAGAGCGCGCCATCAAGCTCAGCGCTCCTGAGATGGTCCTTGAGTCTAGATATGCGGCCATCTATCTCCTCTTGTGGAAGCTTGGAATACACCTCTGACATAGACATCAGTCATTCATAGCACAATATGACTCCTCCGCCGTGACCCTAATAGAAGAAGACATAACAGGGAAATAGGGACAAGATTACGAAGATAATAGACCACCGTATAGTATATTAGTATATACTATATATTCATATTTGAATGTGTTGTTAAAAAGGGGCCGAGCCAATGACGAATGTCATATCTACCACCAAAAACTCCATGAGGACCCCGTGTGGGCGTTGTGGATGCATTATAATCTATACAGGGAAATTATGCTTGTTTTGCGAGGCTGCGAAAGAGATCATTGGAGAAGCAATCACCAATTATGGTGTTTCTGATGATGTAATCTGTCAGATTGATGTCGATGCGGGTGAAGGAGAAGGATGTGGCTGCGAGGATGTAGTGACAAGCCTGCCTACCATCCGAATCTGCGAAGTTGTCCTGGAGGGTCTTCCAGACGAGGGCCAAGTGACAGATGCTGTTCTTCGCGCGCTCATGATGGACTGTTTTTGTGACAGCCCGGCTATAATGTAAACAATTTCCTTGATGCGTTAAGCCAATCTCTGTAGAGGATTTTCTGCATGGGCCTTGATGTTGTCTTCTTGTTCTTTGGTTTCAATAGCACACGGGCGACTCTTCCGTACAGACTCGATTGCATCAAGACCGTTCTTCTGACCATAGAGATAGACTTCGGCGATGGCAAGCATTGTGCCTGTTCTACCACAGCCAGCAAGACAATGAACTAGCACCGGTTTCTTTTGGCGCAGGGCAGTCTTCACGATGTTCACGAACTCCCTCACGTTCTGCTCTGAGGGAATGTCGAAGTCTGGAATTGATATCTGATGATGTTCTATGTCAAACTCCGAGAAGTCTGGAAATCCAAACCTTGATTCCAGCGAAATGACCACTCTGAGGCCGGCATCAACGATTTGCTGAAGATCATTGATGGTTTCAGGTAGTGACGCCCCCCACAGCTCACCTGGCCTATGTTCGAATAGCTGAAACAACAATTTGCATGACCCTTGACGGGCAATTCAGAGATCGACTCTAATAGTCTCCCATTTGACCCTGCCTGCTTCCACAGCCTCTTTGATCTTGCGTTCGGTTCGGTTCAGCTTCGCGTCACCCGTTTTGATGTCAGCTAGAACTACCGTAACGGGACGCTCGAATGAACTGTCCTTCACTTCGGTGTAGCCATCGAAAATCAGATAGTCAATGGGAGCGCCTATGAAACGTGCATCTGCAGGATTGTACCTAAAGACGTCACCCATCATTGGGACCATATGCTCTGCAATCTTCCCCTTAATGACGTAGCGACTTCTCTGCGCTGCATCTTTTCTAATGTCACCCTCCTGCTCAGCCCAAGTCTTCTCAAACTCAGCAGTCACTATCTCGATTCTGTGCCTAAGACGCCAGTTCATGATTAGATAGACTAGCAAGGTAAAAAGCAGTCCAATCCCAAGACCAAGAAGCACATCCTCAAATGCCATGGACTTCCATTCATTCTATGGGATATATGCACGGGTAATCGCTGGGTATTGCTTCATGAAAGCCAATAGACTGAATTTATCTGACCGGATCCGCCAGATGAGGGATGGAAGTCTGATTGAGTAGATTCGCCTTTACCGGGATAAGAACGCTAATAGAGGTCAATTCCTGAGCAAATAGGCAGCAACTCTTGGGAGGACAGTTCTTATGCCGCACACTCGAAAATTCCTCTGTACTTTGATTGCAGTTGGCCTCCTCATTGGATTCGCTCAAACCACAGCTCTCGACTCTGCAGACACAACACAGGATCCAACTAGAGCGGCCCGTCTTTCAGACGGGACTATTGTGGATTTCACAGAGAATCTGCTTCTATCAACAGATGATAGTTCTTACAATCACCATGTCGAGGCCACAATGGTCATCACTGACAATGGAACCCTCTTTGCAGGCTGGAAGAACTCTGAAACTCATAATGGAGGCGGGGCAAGGGTCAGCTTTGTCAAGTCAGTCGATGGCGGTGAAACGTGGTCATATCCCTATCAAATGCCGATGTTCTGGCAGGACATTACCTCAAGGCAGTCCGACCCTTGGATGGCATGGCATGACGACATGCTATACTATGCGTATCTCGAGTTCACGGATACAGAATCACAAATCACCGTAGCGATTAGTCACGACTATGGAGCATCGTGGGAAACCGTACAATCTACCTTTGGAGGTGGATTTGCAGACAAGGAAACTATTGCCGTTGACAATGATGGTGTTGTCTATGTTGCATACGACGACATAGTCGGTGACAATTCCACGATTAGACTCACACGTTCTGTAGACAACGGAGAGTCATTTGAGGCTGCTAGCGTGATTGCAGAGTCAGACCCGGGAAATGTCGCACCATATCTAGCAGTCAATTCGGCAAATGATGTCTATGTGGTATGGACATACCTCAATGAAACGGCAGGTGACCTGTATCTGGATGCGAGCTATGACCAAGGCCTTACATTTGGAGAGGAGGAGTTCATTAATCAAGATGG
>JBHLQS010000132.1:0-8031 GCA_048883405.1 Candidatus Thorarchaeota archaeon | reverse complement strand
GGTTGCGATTTCTCCGGTCTGTCATTCACTTCACCTCGTGGCTGTCACCGCCCGGTTTCCCGCGCGCTTTCAGTTATCCACGTAATAGTATTACATATTGCAGTATATAAGTATTGTGATTATGAGTAACATATAATGGTATGGTCATATGTGACACGTGAATGGTCTTGCGTTGAACGAAAACGAGAAGTCACGTCAGGAGTCCACAATATGTGAACCTTATTTGTGAGCCTACATAGTGGCTATGTGTTATATTCCGACTTGGTGTGTCTTTCATACGTGATAGACAATGATAGTTAGCGGAACGTCAAGCATTCGTGCAGAGAGTACAGTCAATCTAGTTGAACTCGTGGAGAGAAATGTCAGTTCAATTGATTTGTTGAGCTCGCAGATTGGCGTAGCCCCTGAAGAAATTAGGAGAATGCTCATTGAGCTAGTCGAGGAAGGCACGCTATCTGGAAGACTCACATCCGATGGAAGCCGCTTCTACAGATCTGATGTAAAGACATCCGATGCACCAACTATTGTGTCTGCTCCGGAGCCTGTGATTGAGAGGAGGGATACAAGACCTGGAATCCTCATCATGTTGTCTGGGATTATCATGTTTATCGCGGGAAATCTCTTGGTCAATCTGACTGTCGAGTTCAGCGTCTTATGGAGCATTGGCTCCGCAGTAATCCTTCTCGGGCCTCTCGTCCTAGTCGCTGGCATGTTCTACGTCAGTAGACTGAATCCTCCTGAAATGCCAAATTAGGCCAAGTCGATAATTCTACCCCTCACACACCTTTATTAGGAAACCAGAGTCGTCTAGATGTGCAGGTAAGACGAGCCTGTCGTCACCAATGAATACGATCCCGATTCCCGGGCCGATTCCCGGATGACCCCTACTCGTTTTGCAAACCTGTTACTCCGAAACTAGAGTGAATTAACATGAGCGAACCGGAACCTATTCTTGCTATCATCTCAGACCTTAAGCCCCGTATGAAGAACCTGACAATTTCATTCAAGGTACTATCAAAGGGTGAAGCTCGCGAGGTGACCTCAAGACATGATGGTGAGACCCATCGTGTTGCGGATATTGTCATTGGAGATGCCAGTGGCACAGTCGTAATGCCTCTATGGGATGATTCCATCGAAGCAATGGAGGTTGGCAAGACCTACAAGCTTGAGAACGGATACACTGGACTCTTTCAGAGGAATCTTCGACTCAATATTGGAAGATACGGCATCATCAATGAAGCCGAGGAGCCAATTGAAGAAGTCAACGAAGAGAATGACCTCTCAGCCGAAGAGCATGAACGTCCACCAAGAAGATATGGCGGACGTGGTGGCTACGGCGGGGGAGGCTACAGAGACCGTCGCAGTGATGGTGGCGGCTACAGAGATAGGCGTGGCGGCGGATATCGAGATCGCGACCGCGACCGCAGATACTAGAGCCGTTTCAACTAGAGGCATAGGCGAGGCTGCAGTTTCAATTGAACCGATTTGCCTCAGCCTAGGTCTCTATTATATTCTTTAATCCGTTCTGCCTACTTTTTTCCCTGATAAGGCTCATCAGGTTCATAGTAGGTATGAAGCAATTCTTGCATGAAATCGGATCCCCTTTTTATAATCACAATTGGATCACTGACTATGAAAGAGAATCTGTATGTGATTGCAGCAACTGGCTTAGCCCACACAATGTAATTAGGGCGCGTTAGAAATTCATTCGACCACTCATCACAGACTTTATCGAAAGTCTTGAGCATCGCAGTGTGATCTAGATTCATATGGACATTGATATCGAATGTATATCTATAGGCGTATTTTTCTGATGTAAGCGTTTTCAGCTGCTTCCATGCTTCATCAAGCGTTTCTCGGTATGAATGCTTATTGCCTGCTTCCGCCTCTTGAATTGCCTCTTCTTCTCTTCTCTCAACGTACTGAGATAGATCTATCCTGAAATTGGTGACCTCACTACTAACAACTTTATTGTTTGGCACCAGCTGGATGTTTTCATCAGTCAATAGAATGCGAGTGTAATTGAGAGTAATTTCCCGGACTATTCCTTCGACTGAACCAATCCGCACGTAATCTCCCACTCTGAAAGGTCTCGCTGTTAGCACATATAGGCCACTAACAATATTGCTTAAGGCAGTTGAGAAAGCGAGACCGAGCGCAGTACCAAAAATCGCTGACAAGGAGATTATTGTTGCATAGCTCGCTTCAAAAAAGCCAACTAACGTTAAGACTGCAACCATGAAGAAAATAAGCCGGAGAATGAGTACAAGTCCTATTGTTGCCTCTCTTCCCATTCCTAGAGCTAGCAAGGATCTCTTTGCCAGCCTTGTCACAATAATATAGATCAACCCGATGACGATGAGTACAGCCACAAGGAATACATAGGGTGAGATTTGAGTCCAATAAAACTGTAGATAAGCAATGGGGTCAGTCCAGAAATTTGGCGGGGTCTCTTGCATCATTTCAAATCAACTACCGTTTCGAAAGCAGCACCTATTTCAATTCTCCCAAAGCTCGTAGAAGTGCAAATCTCATTCTATTGATAGCCTTATTAGCGAAGTATGTGTAGTCTCAGTTGTTGAGCGCATTCGAGGGGTAGAATTGAATCGAAATTACTTGGCCAAGACTGTCATCAGGATAGTAGCCATTCTAATTCTGCCTCTCTATCTGAGCATAGACTTTGGCGTTCCCATATCCTTTCAATACACGTCCTTAGTCTTTTCGTGGGGATTATACCCGTATCTTGACGTATACTTGCAACCTCCATATTATTATCCAGCTTACTTCGACTTCATCACAATTGGAATGGCAATTGTTGTGTGTATCCCTGGAATCTATTTTACTAGATGGCTGACTCAGCAACCTAGGGAAATGGCAATCAAGAAGATGGCATTGGCTGCAACGGTCTTCATTTCCCTTATTGTGTATCCCCTCTCGATTCTGCTACCCTACGGTGGACCATACATGCCCGTGCCAATCTATGGGGGTTCCATGATTCAAATGATTGTTCCATGGGTGATTGCAGTGTTTGTGGTCCTTCCTGTAATTGGTCGGCAGGGGTCCTATATTGACTCTGACAAAAGAGCTGCGCCCTTCTCTCAGACACCCGAGGACCTGATTCATGAGGGAGGAATTCGCCCGGGGAGATTCTCGATTCTAAGTCAATTCCTGGGAATTCTCGCACTCTGTTTTCCAAGCTTCGCATTCACCTACGGGCTTTACGATCCATATGATGGAGGAGTGGCCCTAAATATAATAACACCCATTTGGGGAGGAAATTACTATAACTACTCGGGATATTCTGGGTTTTATCTCTCAGTAGCGCCGCCTTATGCCATGGTCATGACATTTGCAATTGGTTTCTTCACGCTAGTCTTTGCATACTCAATTCTTCAATACATCCAGACTCATATAGAAAAGACCAGGGTGGCTGGTTATGCTGCACTATCAATGGTGGTGCCATATGCGATATTCCTATTCATCTCACCTTACATGCTTATTATTCCGGTGCCGGTCCTGATTGCGTTGGGATTCCTGGTGGTCTTTCTTCAAAAGCAGATTCCTCCAAGGCAGACCATTTGGGAAGATAAGGCAGTGGAGATGTGGTATGAGAAGGGTCAAGAAATCACAGTGATGGGTAACCAACCTTCGGGAAGGCAGGCTATGCGTTCGGAAAGATATGCCACAGTAAAAGTACCGTTCACATATCTGATACTCTCAAAACTAAGGGGCCTGCGATCCCCTCGCATGAAATCATCCTCGGAGATGAAAGCGAATCCGGATTCAGATCCTCACAAGGCGGATTGGGCGGAATCGGGAGATCTGTGGGCAACAGGAGAAGGAGAATAATCTACCTACCTGTCCTCGAAAACAAGTGTCTTCACGACTACGGGAACTACGACGTTTTCGATAATAGGCTCTCCGATATCCACGAAATCACCTTCATGGAGGGAGATCTCATCAATGGATAGAATCTCATTGGTCACTCCGGTTTCTCGCTTCATGACATTCCCAACACTATTGCCTATGTCTGTGTCAAAGCACATCAAGATGGGCCTACCATTAGTTACGGTTCTGGGGAGACCGGCCACAATACCCTTGGCAAATTCTGTGAGGCTCTCATATGAAGGTCTGACTGTATCTTCAAAGGCCAGAATGAGCGGATCTGTGCCCTCCTTAATATCAAATCTCTTGAGAGCATTCTGGATTGCATCCCGCACTTCTTGCATTGATGTCTTTCCTTTTGGCACATAAGGAGTGATGACGGGTAAATTCCTCAGAGGATAATTCAGTCCCGAGGAGAGGAAAGTTGTAGACCCGCTCACCTGGAGACTTGATTGGCCTGCTCCAATCACAGTTGCGCGGATGCGGTGCTCAGGCTCAACCAGAGGAATCTCGAGTTTCTCAGCCAGTTCTACAATTGATTGAGCCAGCAACTGTCCCAAGTCATTATAGTCGTTGGTCTCAAGCCCGTAGATGAACTCCGCAACCCCCCCTGAGAACATAACTTCATCCACTCTGTCCTTGAAGTCAAGAGGTGTCGTCATCATGAGCATCCTTGTAATCTCTGATTCGCACCTCCCATCTATGGCATCGATGAGGGCATTTGCTAGTGTCTGTGATAGCAGTCGCTTTGAAGAATCGTTGAGGTTCTGGCCAAGGTTCATCGAGAGGTTGACCTTCTCTCCGAGAAGCCTTCCAGTCTCCTCGAGTCGGATGATAGTACCCGTTTCGTCCGTAGCCACTAGACGACCTCCGACGTTTATCGCAGCAGTCGCAACCACTTTACCATCTTTGCAGATTGCAATATTAGATGATCCACCCCCGATATCACAGGATAGAATTGTCAGACCCGTTTCTGCTGATTTCGTCACAGCTCCAGAGCCATGAGCCGCTAAGACACTCTCAAAATTCGGCCCTGCTGTTGCTGCCACGAATCTGCCTGTTTCGCCAGCAAGAGCTTCCACGATTTCTTCAGCATTCTCTTTGCGAGCGGTTTCGCCTGTGATGATCACAGCGCCTGTATCAATTTGTGTAAGCTCAAACCCAGCATCAGCATAGTCTGCAAGAATGAGTTTTCTGAGAGTTCCGAAATCAATCCTATCTGGATCGGAAAAAGGCGTCAGGTGAATAGGGCCCTTGTGAAGCACCTTCTTTTCTTTGATCTCAAATTTCTCTGTACGGCTATTCAGGTTTCTTTCAAGAAGGATGCTACTAAAGACGACATGAGAAGTTGAAGTACCAATGTCAACGCCAACGCTCGTCAGCAGTTTCTGATGTGTCTTTATACGCATGTTAGAATTCGCCTTCCCGGAGGAATTTGGGCCAACACAGCCCTCCTTTTAGCTTTGCCATCAGGACATTAGCATTTGATTGCCGAGTGCGATGGCTTATATTGGTCGTGCATTATTCGCATCGCGATTAAAGATGGATGTTCTGGAAGCAATTAGAAACCGAAGAAGCATCAGAAAGTACAAAGACACCGAGGTCGAGGATGACAAGGTGCGTGTGATCCTCGAAGCTGGACAGTGGGCACCTTCAGCATCAAACAAGCAGCCTTGGCATTTTATAGTGATCCGTGACAAGGAGATGCGTGAAAAACTCGCTGATGCTCACACATATGGACGATTCATGAAGGAATCACCCGTCGTCATTGTGGTCCTTGGTGAATCAGCCAGACACCCGAGATATTATTTGGCTGATCCTCACAATGCTGTTCAAAACATGCTGCTAGCCGCCTACGGGCAGGGATTGAGTACATGCTGGATGGGAGTACGAGACACAGATATCGAGCCTGTATTCCGGGAACTCTTGAAGGTGCCTGATGATTTTAGAGTTGTCTGCTCAGTTTCAGTAGGCTATGGAGACCAAGAAAGGACAAGCAATCGACGCTCGCTAGATGAAATTGTCTCATGGGAAACCTTTGGTGGAACGAGAAGATAGGTCATTGCGAGGGACATTGCATGAAACGTGGCGAAGACGATCTAGGCACTCTACTCAGGTCGATAGAACCCACACTGTCAGATGTGGAATATGTGTTCGTTTCAGTGGAGGAGAGTCTTATCGAAGACCTCAAAGATGAAGCGCTTCTTATGTTCAGAGAAGATGAGGGTGTCACCTTCATTCTTGAGAGGAGTATAGCTGACTCCAGTGGGCTAGAGTATCTAGCGACATGGGCTTTGATCACATTGTCAGTTCACTCTGACCTTGAGGCTATTGGTTTCATTGCGAAAGTATCGACGAATCTTGCCAAAGAAGGAATTAGCGTGAATGTAGTTTCAGCCTATTACCATGACCATCTCTTCGTGCCATTTGAAGATGGCGAGGAGGCACTAGAGGTGCTTCAAGCCCTCTCAGACAATCCTTAGTTATTGCTGGATAATGACCTCTGACGCCCTCTTGCCGCTCATATACTCAATATCAATGCGGCCTATGACAACTCTCTTGACCGATTTGCCCGTCACCTGTTCTGCATAGACTTCATCTGGAACTTCTTCCAATTGATTAATCATCACTCTCAGAGCATGTCGCTTCTCATTCTCATCAACAATAAAGGTGACTCTCCCTCTGAATTGAGTAGTTGCATACAGATGGTCACACTTGCCTACGGCATATCCATCGTCCCTCAGAGCCTGTCCCCAGACTAGGTTGTTCTTTTTGAGAATGTCAATCTTCTTTCCTTCCTGAGCGCAATGAAAATAAATGCAGTGATTCTCAAAATCAAAGCCGTGGCTAAGCGTCGCTAGGTATGGCTCATCGTCTAGGCACATAGCTACGGTGATGTATTTTGCTTGCTTCAAAACAGCAATCATCTCCGCAGCCTCAGTAATCGCCTTCTCTTTTCTTCGAATGCCTCGCATCGTATTACCACCAAATCCATTGTTGGTTCATCTCTCAGGTTCCTTTTGAGCCAAACATCGTTGAGAGATGAACCAATAGCTGCCCAATGATGTAGGTCAATCCAACATACGGCCCAGACAGGAAGCTAGCATCGGTCATCATATGATAACCAATCAACCAATCTGAGAAAAAGAAGAGGAGAAATCCAATTGATAGGCATAAGGAAAACGTGGATGGGAAGTCATCAAACCACTTTGTGACAGCAAATGCCAATACTGTCCCAATAAGAAGACCATAGGCAAGCATTCCAATTCCAAGCTCGAGCATTGCTGGATTGAAGACCGTTGTCATGAAGAGTATGAGCACAAGAACAGACACCACTAGCCATGCTGCAATATTCTTCGTCATCAATCTGGGCTGATCCATTCCTGGAGAACGGAGGAGCATACTGGACCTGTCTCGAAGCGCTAGGAGATAGAAGAAGTGACCAATCCCGAAGAAGATTATGCCATTCAAGACTGGGATTGGTGTTATACGAAAGATATCCGCCATCAAGAAATCACCAGTTGAGCCACAAATCATCGCAATTAGTAGAAGCGATGCATAGCGTGACCATTCTTGAGACTGAACGTCAATGTAGTTGACAATAGCCAGAATCACAAGGGCGACAGAGGCACCTAGAAACCACGGATTTGTAATCCCTGTAAATGCAGCAATCGTTTCCAGTCCTAGAATTACAGCAACAACTAGAATTCGAATGTAATCCGTCTGTGAACTTAGGAACTTGTTACTCATCTGAGAATCATACTCCTGTGAAACTTCAGCTTCACTGACTCGAGTCATCCGTTAGCGGCGAGGATTAAGCCTTTCGAAAATCCAAAAGCTAGAAAGGAATCCTTTTCTGGAGAGCGGAAACCGTAGCAATCATGGTGGACTTTGCTGATATTGAAGCCGCATATGAAAGAATCAAAGATATGGTTACGAAGACTCCAGTGATGACCTCTACGACCATTGATGCAATCACTGACTCCGAGGTCTTCTTCAAGTGTGAGAACTTCCAGCGCGTTGGAGCGTTCAAATTCCGCGGAGCCTTGAATGCGGTTTCATTGCTCAGTGATGAGGAGCGAGAGAAGGGTGTGATAACACATTCCTCTGGGAATCATGCCCAGGCGTTGGCACTGGCATCATCCA
>JBHLQS010000131.1:0-8036 GCA_048883405.1 Candidatus Thorarchaeota archaeon | reverse complement strand
CCAACTTCCTTCGTCACTTCATACATCCCTTTGACTGCCTTTGCTGGGGGAACGATGAGACCTCCCTCCCCCGCTATCGGTTCCATGACGGTTGCTGCAATGTCATTCCCCTCAACTTGAAGTGCATACCGAAGAGATTCCACACATTCTAGGTTGCAGTCCTCTTCCTTTTGACCATAAGGACAGCGATAACAGTAGGGATAGAAAACCCGAATTACATCTACTCCCTGGGGGAATCCTGATTTGTGCTTAGAGTTGGTTGCTGTCAGTGCCAGAGCATAGCCCGTTCGACCATGAAAAGCTGGTCTGAAGGTGACAAACCGCCGTTTCCCAGAAAGGTCCATGGCTGATTTCATGCATCCCTCCACAGCACGACCTCCGGATGTGGTAAATGCAACACGCTTCTTGTGGTCACCAGGAGTGATTCTAGATAGTTTTTCTGCGAGGAGCGTCTGAGGAATTGCGTCGAAGTCAGAACCTGGAAGCTCATGAACCACATCCATAATGCGAGTCTGAAAGTCCAGATAGGGTTTGTACCTTAGACCAAACGCGCGCACAGCAACTCCTCCCGTCACGTCTAGGTACTCTGTACCCTCAATATCATACATTCGCACTCCGTCTCCCATGGTGTGGTCAAGACAACCATACACATCTCTGTCTTGAGTGAGCAGAGCTAGCGCATCAGCTCCTCTCTTTTTCCAATAGTCATTCGTCATCTTGGCGGATTCGATATCTTCGAAACCAAGTTCTTTGAGAATTCCGATATGCTTCTCATCCATCATATCTCACTTCCAAGGAGGGACAGGACCGCACGGCGTATCACCCCATTATCTAATTTGCGGATTCTGCTTTTCATCATCAAAAGCGCGTGCAATGTGAAGATACACATCTATTGACTTCAGGAGTTCATCAATCTCTATATACTCATTAGGTTGATGGGCCTGAGCGATTGAGCCGGGACCGTAAATTATGTTAGAAATCCCAACTCTATTTTGGAGCACTGATGAATCACTTCCATATGTGGCTACACCTAACTTGGGTGGCAAGCCTGTCAAATCCACTATGGCGCTGGAAGCGAATCGCACAATCTTGGAATCAACGGGAGTTATCGTCGTGTAAGACCTATTGTAATTCTCAATGGAGATGTGCTGTCCGATGCCTGCATCATCCAGATGTTGCTGCATGAGATTCATTATTGACTCTGGTGTCTGGCCTTTTACTATCCGCATGTCGATTAGAGCTTCACAGGATTCAGGTATGACCCCCTGTTGTGTCCCGCCCTTTATCCTACCTACATTCATGGTATGATTTCCCAGAAGCGCGTCGGGTTTGCTTGGATAATCTCCCTGTGTCAATACCTGTATCGCTTGAATGCATAAATCGATGGCATTCATTCCTGTGTCAGGACGAGAGCTATGACCTGTCTTTCCTTTCGCAGTGACTTTTACCCAGACAACACCTTTCTCACCCAAAAAGAGCTGCAGGCCTGTTGGTTCTGCGCATACCCCATATTCAACGCCCTGCAATATTCCAGAGTCAGCGACCTCTTCCGCGCCGAGTAGGCCATTCTCCTCGTTGGAAGTTGCAAGCAGAAGAAGGGGCTCTTTGTGGTTCTCCCTCTTGTACAGAATCATAGTTTCAGCCAAAGCTGCTAAAGGTCCCTTCATATCAGCAGCGCCTCTACCATATAGACGCCCGTTGGCCATTATGCACCCAAAAGGGTCGAATTTCCATTTCTCTATGGGACCAGCAGGAACTGTATCCATGTGTCCATGGAGTACGAGTGATCCCATGTCACCTTCATGAGTAGAGAAGAGAAGGTTAGGTCTATCATCTGAACCTACCTGAGTACAGAGAATACCATGGGGTTCCAAATGTGACCGAAGAACTTCTGCTACTTCTTTCTCTCTTCCAGGTGGATTCTCAGAGTTTGTAGCAATCAAGTTCTTGGCAAGTGCTAGTACTCTCTGACTGTTGGTCATGTAGCATTCAGACCTCGATCTGTTCATGGGTGCAATCGATAGAGTAACGCTGCACCCCCGCATATACTCCAATAAAACGTTTGGGAGCAGACAGCAGGAGAAATGGGAGTGGTTGGCGGATTTTGAGTCCGCCATCTCAAGACTGAAATCCAGACCTCTATTTGATGACGTACAGGATATCTCCAATTATCTCCTTTGCCTAGCTCCTCGCAATTAACAGGATCCCTGCAATCAGAATCATTAGACCAGCTAGTGTTCCTACATTCATCAGCCAAACGATTACGTTGAAGCTGAGATTTCGAAGAACCACTACAATGGCGATGAAACCGAATATGGCCAGAGCAGAACCACTCTTTGCGACTTTCCAATGAATGTATCCACTGGCGTCAACTGCTAGAATCGCGATGAGTATAAGCAAGATCGCTAAAAGCACATCGACAGCAGCGTCAAGATTTCCTCCAGAAGCAGCATTCATTGCACCAAGTAGCATCTGAATTGCATACAGTAGTAGAACCAACGTACCAAGTAGCGTGTACCCCTGCGCAGCACCTTCGGCTTTGCATCCCATGACATCAAGACCTCATTCATTTTTGTCGATAGACTTGTTTATGCGATTCCCGTCCACATCGACTGATTTGCGCCATAATACACCCAAGAATAAAGATTGCGCTTCGAAAGACAGTGTGTACGGTGGTAATACATAGGATTGTATTCGATGGCTGACCCCCAGTTCATAGATGATGATTCGAGGTGACTATCACGAGATATCCCAGTCGCGAAGACGGTAGAAACGACGAACGCCCAGTACGATTAGATAAGACTGAAGGACATGTTGTGATTGAGGGGAGAGCCTATCCAGCAAGAGAGATTGTGGAGGCACTTGCACAGAGCGGGTATGCCGAACTACGTGCAAGTGGAGACTCCCTTGTTCTTGGTAGGCGAAGGATAACACCCATCTTCAAGTCACGGCAGGACAGAGCAATGGCGTCTTTGTGTCATGCAAGTCTTTCCTTCTGCTGTCCAATGTCAAAGAGATGTGCTGAGAGAGACAGAGCACTCGAAATGCTTGGGCTCACCCCAGATGATTACGAACGACTGAAAGATGATTCTCACATCAGATTCATCGAATCCTCCAGGGGCTACAGAGGCTCTCGCAGTGATTATGATGGCTATGGTTCAACTCTGGCAAACCAACCTGCCATTGATAGAGGGTATGGCGGGGATGAGTATCGCAGAGATTTTGACACACTGGACCAATCCCTGGAGCCAAGAAGCTATCCTGAGCGAGAAGAGAGTCCGTGGAGTCGTCATGAAACAGCTACACCTATTGAAACTGCATCATCCTTTGGGGAACCAGAAAGGTCCGACTCCTATGCGGACCTGAGCAATCTCTTTGGAGATGTTGGTGATGCGTCTAAATCAACATGCCGTACTCGTCCAGCTGAAGAGAGTGTTGGTTCCCTGTTTTCTCAAGGAGAACTTAGTCCATTCAGCGATGGTTCTGAGAGTAGGGAAGATAGAACATTTTGCTTCTCTTGTGGCAGGACATTTAGAGCTGGCACCAAGGTATGCCCGTGGTGTGGTGTACCTCAATAGAAGACAGACTAGTAATTGCCAATCGCGCTCTCACGTCGAGTGGAATAATCACTTGGATAACTGAAAGTGGTCACCATGCGGTCAATGTTGGCGTCCTTTCCAATCTCCTTTAGCTCACGCAATTGGTCAATAGTAGTCACACCCCAGCGGAAAAGGGACGCAGTTCCACCTCGACGCTGGAATTCGTTTGTATAGTATAATGATTCGATCAATTCGTCGTATTCACTTGAGCCTTTTGTCGGGAGAATTGGACTCCAAGGATACATATTGATCAAAACATTGCCAGTGATTTCGAGGATACTTGAATAGTCATACCCATACTGAGCTTTGCCTCCCTCAGAGAAGCCGGTTTCGGGGTCAAGCAGTACCTCAACAGAGATTTTGAGTGGATTCTCTCTCCCTACCTTGTCATCTGCATCACGGGCGGCCTCTTGTAGATATCTCAAACCCTCACTTACCTTGCCTGAGCGCCATTCGTGCCATTTCGCATGGAATTCGGGATTCTCAATGATATAGTCGTATGTTAGACGAGCTGGTTCTTGATCCACCATTGGTGCAAATTCATTCTTGCAGCGTTCACAGAAACAGAAATGGTCGCGAATGAAACCGGCACCAAAGACCAAGATTTCGTCGATTGGATAAGTTGCGAGCTCACCAACTATTTCAGCACCGTATTGCCAGAATTCCTCTCTGTTGGGACAGATCTGATGTGGCATTGGTTCCCCCCGTGGAGACACGGTATGATACTTCGGGTCCTTGGCAAACCAAGCATCTGTATAGAAGTCCATGCTGGCTACAGTGTGAATATCTAGGGTACTCGTCAAGCTCACAAGGTCCTCGAACAGTTGGGTATGTTCCGCATCGACCGGAGCGGTCCTGCTTGGGTAAATGACGTGGCCAGTTGGGCCTTTGCCAACTATGCCGATAGAGTCCATGTAGGAGGCGTAAGTAGAAACGAAGTCCTTCGCAGACATGTCGATGTCAGATGGCCTCAAAAGAATGAGGAGCTTCTGCATGAAGAATTCCCTGAAGTTTGGCATCTTTTTAACTCCGCAAGCGTTGGTCAGTCTGCAGATTCCCTTTAGCGTTTGTTGCTTGTGTATGCTTTAAGAGTTTCTTCGATTAGACCCCCACCCTTTAAGTTTTCAGAAGAACTGGTCAAGTGTTGTAAATCCGAGCAATTCCTCGAAGCTGATTCCAACCGAGTCTAAAACTTGGCCAAAGACGCTTTTCAGGGTATCAATGTATTTGTCCTTGTCAAGCCAATAGCTCTTCTCACCTGCCAACTGGACAGGGAGAACTCCATCACTGCCCTTGATTTTGATATATTCTACAATTGTTCCCGGTGGTACATCATAACCCGCACTCCGCAACATCTCTGCTGCTCGGACATGTTGAGGCTTCGAAAGCCCATAGTCCGCAATTCGTTTCGTAATCTGAACCCGGAAGGCTAGCTCTTCAGGTGTATATGGATCTGCCTTTCCTTCAAGGCGGTCTATGACACAGTTGACAGTTGCTCGAATCTCTTCCTTTGCGGCCTTAAAGCCTTCCAAATTGTCTACCTTGCTCAATGCATCAAGCATCTCACGGAATGCATCTTGAACGAAGTCAGGGGTGTTTCTCTTCTTTCCGCTTAGTCCCTTCACTTCAACGTAGCCAGACTCATAGACTCCAATGTAGTTCTTCTTCCTATCCGACAGTGCGACATACTTGTATGTCTTCTCGACCTCTAGGTCAATACCTAGCGCTTCTGTCGACCACTTGACCAGCTCCTTTTGCTGCTCCTCACTCGGATTATCAAGAAAGACCGAATCAGTGTCGCCATAAAGAACACGAATTCCCATTTCCTCCGCTTTCTTCTTGGTCTCGATGATTGCATTGCGGCCATAGGCTGTAGTACTCTCTGCTGCAGGCATACAGAAGAGCTCAAAATGCTGAGCGCCGGTGACACCATATGCGGCATTGACAAAAACCTTGAGCGCTTTTTCAACAACTCCATACCAGGCTCGTGTCTGCTCTGTCAGAGTTTTGTCTTTACTCCTAGGCTTAAACCACTTTACACGTGTGTCTCTGAAGAATCCGATAGTCTGGCTGATCATTCCCTTTCGTTCAGTGCACACCCAGTGGTCTGTTTCTGGAACCCGATTTTTCGGATTGCTTCGACAGGACTCGTGAGGACAGTCAATGGTTTCGTAGCTAATGTTGTGTTGTTTCATGATAGTTGGGTATAGGCTCGCAAAGTCAAGGACTGTGGTGTTGAAGTGGACTCCCGCCACAGGCTCGATCACAATGGCACCTTTGAAGCTCTTGTCTTTAATCATTGCTTCAGTCTGAGCCTCGACAGACTTGACACTGTCGATGTCAATCCTGCGTGGAATGATGTAGTTCTTTGAACGATGTTCTTGCCTAAACAATGATTGAATCCAAGATGAAATGTATAGCCTAGTGACGTCCTCCATTGAGAGCCTGGATACACGCATCAGCAGTACAATCAATCTTAGAAGGAGATTGTCATCGAAGGTAGTTAGGCGAAGAGTCAGGTTGGCATCTCGCCAACAGTAATGAGCTAATTCGAAGTAATCGAGGGCAGAGATATCGTCACTTAAATCAAGCTTGCCAACACCCAAGAGACCCTTGGCAATAGACTCGAGGCTGAATTGTTCGTACGCTCCAGAGAGCGCATAGAGTCGGATTGACGGGTTTTTCAAGAAGCGATATAGGTCTACGTGAATACCTCTTTGCAAGAGCGCCAAATCCCTTGCAAGATAGATTGGGCAGTGCTTGCTCATGTTGATTCCAAGTTTTTGTGCACGGTTATGCAGATACTGAAAGTCAAACGCATCACCCACAAATGTGAGCACAATTGGGTATGCATCAATGATTCTGAAGGCCTCGATAAGCATCTCTTTCTCGTCTTCATAGTAAACGATTTCCAGCTCTTTTGGATAGTCCGGCCTTTTCGTGCCCTCCTTAATCTTCGGCCGCTTCAGTATGAAGCACTTATCGTATCCCTCGTTATCTGACAGTCCAATAGCTGTTACAGGATATGGAGCGGTTCGAGCATCAGGTATCCTATTCTTCACTGGTGCATACACTTCTATGTCTAAAGCAATTCTTCGAATGTCAGGGACTTCAGTGAAGAACATAGGGGCATACTCGGTGATTATTCTTTCAAGTCCTTTATCATCTCTAAACGTGCTCTTGAATTCCTCAAGCATCCTCTCATCTAGTTTTGGAGCACTCGGAATGAGATTGCCATCTTCTATCCGATATGGCAAGCCTGAAACAATATTTGCATCATATGTGTAGCAGTTCCGATACCGGATATTGGCCTCCCAGGCATGGCTCACATTTGTTGGACCGGAACGGTCTACAAGGCGCTCCCTGATTGCACCAGCAGACCCGCCTATTGAGAGAGGGTCACCAGCAATTATCTTGGTCATCCGCACTGGCTCATCACGCAGAAGATCAGTGAGCTCGACAACTTCGGATCGCACAAATCCCTGATGACGACCAATCTTCCGTGCTGCCTCCTCGGGAGAATAGTCAGTGTAACAATAGGGTTGGTGTCCAGTGTTATCAAACCAAAAATAGATCTTCTTGTCAACCGGATTATATAGTCGAGCAAATGCCTTTCTCTGAGTGCCAGCATAGTCCACAGAGAGAAGGTATGAGGGTGGCAGATTGGAAGGAGTTTCTCTCTCACCCACCTTGACTTCAGTCACCACTTCGACGGTATCGTCTGGTGGAAGATCCTCATCCTCCATCTCATTATCTTCGGCTAGTTCAGACTCATCTATGCGATGATCGGGAGAGGATTTTGGAGGGTCATTTTGCGGAGGCTCTACTATCTCAGGCTCGTCTTCTTCAATGTCAGCTCCAAAGAAGTCCTCGAGCGATGCCTGTTGGTCATCAGTAGGCCTCTTGTCTTTCACCAGTTCCACTCACAATATCTGGGCTAGTTACTCCTGATAAGCGCTTCCAAAGAATACTCGGAGCGAACCCTTCATTAGCAGGAAAATGTCGAAATCTCGCATGGTTCGGTCAATAGAAACAACTCTGAAGGGAGTCATCATCTCTAGGATGGCCCCGGGCGACGATATTTTGAAGACAATTGAGCGCGTTGCGCTAGAACACAATGTGAAATCGGGGCAGATCACATTCATTGGTGCGGTGTCAGGGGCGAGGCTCGGATACTTCGATAGAGAGGCAGGAGAATACAAGGACTTCTTGATTGAGCGCAATCTTGAGGTAGTATCTGGAATGGGCAATATTTCGCGCCTTGCGGACGATAGTGTTGTGGTTCATTCTCATCTCGTTGTTTCCGACGAGGATGGAAGATGTTGGGGTGGTCATCTTATGGAGGGCTGTGAGGTATCAGTCACTATTGAGCTTATAATCATTGAAACCAATGCAGACCTGCGTCGTGCCAAGGATGAAATGACTGGCCTCAACCTC